>DATGRI010000049.1 GCA_035303785.1 Sphingobacteriaceae bacterium | reverse complement strand
CCGGGATCATGGGCCTGATGGGACTCACTTCCAGTTCCTCCTTGGTGGATGCCCAGGTGGTGTGCGGCCGGGTGACCAACAATCTGGGCGTTGCCCTGACGTCGTTGGCGGTCCACGGCGCCATAGGTGTTTCCGTTCCCGACGTGTATAACCTGGCGCCGGGGGAGAGCGTCGAACTCTATTGCGACGGCTCTGTCTTGGAGCAGGGGTACCATGAATTGACGGGCGTCCTGGTGGCCGAATGGGACAAGGGACGGGCGGAGATCAACTTCGCCGTGGAAGTGACGGTGCTGGAGCCCGAAGAGCCTGAAGAGGAAGAAGAGGAATTGGAAGGGCTGGATGAGGAAGGGTCGCCGGCCGATGAAAATGAAGAAGGCCGGGACGGCGACGACGCCGATGCCGGTGACGACGAGCCCGCCCAGGGGTCCGGTGGCTCCCAGGAGCCCCAGGACTCCCGGGAGAACGAGCCGGATGACCATGAAGGGGCTGCCGGCGAGGAACTCGACGACGAAACCGGTGACGAGAACGCCGGCCATGACGAGTCCGGTGATCAAGGCGCCGGTGGCGATGAGTCCGGCCACCAAAGGGCCGGCGGGGATGAACCTGTCAACGAGGACAGCCACGGCGGCGACCAGGGGAACGGGAATCCCAACCCCGGCGAGCCCGGCAATGACAGCGACAACGACAATTCCGGGGATCCGGAGTGATGATCGATTAAAGTGGAAGAATCGATGGTCACGAGGCCAAGCCGTCACCGCCGGGGCGTCGCCGGCGGCGGCAGTCAAGGCAAGTCCCGCAAAGGTTTTTTCGCCCGGTTGCTGCCGGTGCTGGTGGTCCTGCTGCTGCCTGCAGCCTGGATCACCTTCACCGACTTCACCACGCCCACCACGGTGACCACCGAAGAAGCGGACTTATCCGTGGACCTGGAGGCCAACTTCACCACATGGGTGCTGCCGGCGACATCGGCCCTGTACCCCGAGCCGGAGCCCTTGGAAAACGAACCTTTCTTCTACATGCGCCTGATGGAGTCGTTGACCTTGTCCATGGAGGCGGTGCTGAAGGCCGGCCCTGACGCCCAGGTGCAGGGGACGACGGCCATCAACGCCCGCATCATCGCGCCGGAGCGATGGCAGCGGGACTTCGTCCTGCAGGAGCCCGAGCCCTTCACCGTCGAGCCGGGGGATGAGCGGGCGGTGGTCCTCCAGGAAGAACTGCTGGTGCCCATCACCGAATTCCAGTCCTTCATCTCCCTGGTGGAAGAAGAAACCCGGGTCATGCCCCGGGGCGACTACCGGATTGAGATCAGGCCGGTTATCGAGGTGGCGGCGGAAAACAGCGCCGCCTCCCTGTCGGAAAATTTTGAGCTGTCCTACGGCTTCTCCCTGGCAGGCAACACCCTCAACATGGATGGCCAGAACCAGCAGCGCCGCTCGGCCCAGCAAGGCCATCCCGTCCAGAAGCCCAACACCGTGGGCCTCCTAGGCCGGCGACTGCCGGTGCCACCGGTGCGCTACGGCGGCGCGGCTCTGCTGCTGGTGGCGCTGGCCGGCACCGGCCTGGGCCTGCTGGAGCGGCGCAAGGAATGGGCCGCCCTGCCGGAAATGGAGCGCCTGGAGCGCAAGTACCGGGCCCGGCTGGTGAACATCCAGGCCGATCAATGGCCCCTGCCCGGGCGGGTGATGGTCATGGGCTCCTTCCGGGACTTGGTGCGCATGGCTGATTTGTACGAGCAGCCCATCTTCAAGATGCGGGATGTAGAGATGGCCCGCTTCATGGTGCTGGAAGGCGACACGGTGTACGTGTACTCCGTTTTACCCGATCCGGAACCGGCGCAGGCTGCGTTGGGCCAGCCGGCCCAGTTGGAGCCGTAATGACTCGTCCACGATGGGGATGAGGAGCACCGGCAGGGCCGGGATTAAAGAGACGACGGCCAGGGCCAGCCAGAAGCTTACGGCCGCCAGGTTTTGAATGACCCCCGCCGGCAGGATGGGGTAGAAGAGGCCCACCCAGATGTGGGTATCGTATTCCCCCGCCTGGGCGGCCCTGATGGTCATGGTCAATTCCAGTTCATCGCCGGGGGCCAGCATGCCCCGCTCCACGTTCAAGGTCACCTGATCATTGTTCTTGCTGACGGCCAGCACCAAAGGAAGCCTGCCCCGCTTGTTCTCCAGGGTGGTCAGCCTGCGCGTCACCTCGTCGCCCACCAGCAGCTGGCCGATGCTGCTGCCTATGATGGCGGCCCGCTCCTCTTGGGATACGGCGTACTGGAAGGCGAACTGCTGGCTCAGCATGAGACCGGCGGCCGCCAGGAGCACGAACAGGCTGACGCCGCCCACCAGGTATAGGATGGGCTCGCCGCCGCCCCGGCGGCGACGCCGCTTCC
>DATGRI010000048.1 GCA_035303785.1 Sphingobacteriaceae bacterium | reverse complement strand
CCACCTCAAGATGAGGCCTCCCACGGCGTTAAGCCGGTAAGGCCCCCGGAAGAACACCGGGTTGATAGGCCCGAGGTGTAAGGTCAGCAATGGCCTCAGCCAACGGGTACTAATCGGCCGAGGGCTTTCCTCATTATTACTGATGAGTTGCGCAAGGGGACTTCCGCGGGAGTCCGGCGGCACCTCCCCAAGCTTCGGAAACCCATCCCTTTGGAGCAGCCCGGCTTGCGGCCGGCGCTATGTCCTTGCCATGACCTTAAGAATCTGCCATTTTTCCGGCGCCCCCGCCCTCTCCGGCGGGGGCTTTACATTTGGTTTACACTGCCCTGCCTTTGCCTCACTTTCTGGCTTTCATCGGCTAAAATGGAAATCACTTAATTCGAGGAAGTGGCCATGTGCGAACCGGGAAAAGGCTTGTCCGGCTTGTCATAACTGGATTGGGCGCAGCCCTGCTGGCCATCGTGCTGTCCTCCTGCTCCGTGCGGGCGCTGCCGGATCTGGAAAGCGCCCTGAACAATTCAGGCACCGTCACGGTGGACGCTGCCACCACCACCGTGGAGCCCTTGGCCTTGCGGGAAACACCCGCCCTCAGCCTGGAGCCCCTGTGGCAGGAAACCTTCCCGGGAGCGGTGCGGGCCGCCTTGGCCCAGAACGGCCAGTCCTTCCTCGTATTCGGTGAAAAAGGGTCCCAGCAGTGGGGTTTTGACGTGTACGCCGACCCCGGCCGGCACCGCTGGCAGTTTACTTTCCCCCAGGACGACATCCAGAAGGTTGATGCCGGGACCTACGGCCTGGACCGCCGCATCATCGCCATGGTCCAGAGGAAGAACCAGCAGAGCCGGGCCTACGTGTTCGACGGCGCCGGCAAGGCCCTTTGGACCAGAGACCTGGAGGGTGACGTGCTGGCGGCCATGGCCGACGACGCCTCCCGGGCCGCCTTCATCAACCGGCAGACGGGCGCGGTCCTGTTGACCGACGGCTCCGGCCGCACCCTGGCCACCCTCCAGTTGGGGGCCGGCGCCAGCGGGTCCTTCGTGCCCGGCAGCCAGTGGCTGCTGCTGACGGATCAGCGCCGGGTGCAGGTGGTGGGGGCCGACGGCCGGGTGATGCAGGAGGAAGAGATTCCCGACCCCATCCCCTGGCGGGTGGCCCTGTCCCAAAAGGCGGACCGCATCGCCATAACCACCGGCCGGCCCGACAGCGCCGTCTACATGTACAACAAAGGAGAACTCCAGTGGCGCCACCTGTTGTTCCCGGGGGGCCGCAATGAGCCGGTGCTCAGTCCCGGGGGCGATACCCTGTACGTGGTGGACGTGGGTGATCAGGCGGGGGTCCACGCCTATGCCGTCGACAGCGGCGCCGTCAACTGGCGTCTGTATTTCGCCGCCCCGCCGGGCTACCGGCCCTCCATCCGGGCTTTGAAGGCGTGGCCCCAGCAGCCGTTGCTCCTCCACTACGTGGAGACGCCGGTGAACGGCAATTCGGGTTCGGCCGGCAGTTGGCACGCCTTGGTTTGGCTGTCCCGGGACGGCCGGGTGCTGGGGCACCTGCCCCTGGGCAGTGTCGGCCACTTGGCCTTGTCCCGTGACGGCAGCCGGGCCGTCATCTCCGCGCCCAGCAGTGACGACGCCCAGCGTCCTACCGCCACAACCGTTCGCTTTTACAATCTGCAGGGCTTGATCTCTTCACTGTCCTCTAACTGAGGAGGCAGCTGGCCATGGGTGCTGGTGCCAAGAGCCTGTTGGGAGCCTTGGCGCTATGGCTCCTGTCGGCAGCGGTACCGGGGCTGCCGGCTGTCGCCTACGGCGCATCCCATCCCGACATGCAAGGCCATTGGGCTGAATATCCCGTAACCGTCCTGTCGGTCAAGGGCATCGTCGGGGGCTTCCCCGACGGAACCTTTCGGCCCCAGGAGCCCGTAACCCGGGCCCAGTTCGTCGCCATGCTGGCGGCGGCGGCGGATCTGCCCCTGCCCCCGGCCACGGTGCCCCAGGTGTTTGCCGACGTTCCGCCGGAGCACTGGGCTTTTCAGGTGGTGACGGCCGCCTGGGAAGCCGGCATCGTCCAAGGTATGAACGACAATCGCTTCCTGCCCGATGACCCCTTGACCCGGGCCCAGTTGGCCGTCTGGCTGGACCGGTTGACGGCCGGTATGCTGCCGTCGGTTCCTTCCGGGCAGGAGCCGCCGGCCGGCGGCGAGCCTGATGCCCCAGGGCAGCGGGATGGGGTGCAGGTCTCTTTCCCCGACCAAGATGAAATCCCGGCATGGGCCCAAGAGGCTGTAGGGCGCATGGTGGCCGCCGGATTGCTCCAAGGCATGGATGACGGTTCCTTCCACCCCGCCCGCCCGGCCAACCGGGGCGAGGCGGCGGTCATCCTGACCCGCCTGCTGGGCTATTTGGGCTTGGATTACGACCTGGCGGGGGTGGTGCAGGAGAACGCCGTCTCCGCATCCCAACTGATGGTGGTCAACCGGACCGATGGGACGCTGCTGGCCGTCCCCGTCACCCAGGAGACCGTCTACTGGCGCAACGGCCACCCCGCCGGCCGGGACGCCCTGCAGCCCGATGATGAGGTGGCCGTAGTGCTGTCGGGCGGCGCCGCGGCCCTGGTGGACGCCTGGAATTTAAGCACCGGCGGCACCCTGCTGGCCGTCCAGGCCGATTCCCGCACATTGATCCTCCAGGTAGGCGACGGGACCGTCCGTAATGTACAATTGAGAGCCAATACAACCATAAGTCGCAATGGGAGCCCCGCAGGCCTGGGGGCCTTGCGGGCGGGCGACCATATCCACGCAACCCTTTCCTTTTTCGACGGCAGGGCCCGTTCCGTGGACGCCCTATCCATCCACGCCGCAGGCGTCATCCAGCGGATCAACGTCAACCAGCAGTGGCTGCGTCTCCAGGATGTCATGGGCGGGACACGGGAAATAGGCTGGCAGGCGTCCCTGCGGGTCAACTTGGACGGTGCGCCCAGCCGGGTTCAATATTTGCGGCCCGGTGACAAGGTATATGCAGCATTGGATCAATGGGGCCGCGCCGTTTACATGGAAGCCTACCGGGATACGCCGGACCGCCGGCAATAAGGGGATGACGGCCATCAAGGAGCCCATGGGCAGCCGGCAGCCGATGATCGTCAACGGGCAGGGGCGGCAGCGGCGGCATCGTCCATTGGCCGCGGTGCTGGCCCTGGTCCTGGCATGTCTGGCAGGGCTCTGGGCCTTCGCCTGGAAGGATGCGGGCCCGGTCCACGACTACGAGGACTTGACCCTGGTGGCCGACCCAGCCCGCATGGATGAAGTCCTGGCCGAGGTGGCGGCCGCCGGGGGCTTGGTCAACGCCGCCGCTCCCCAGCACGGCCTGGCCGTTGTATCGGTTCCCGCCGAGGCCGCCGAAGCCATGGGCGGGCTGCCCGGGGTGCAGGCCGTCGCCGGCAGCAACGCTGCCCGGGCGGAGCCCATCCGTACAGGGGAGACGCCGGAGCCGCCCCAGGCGGAGGGGGGCTGGCAGCCCCAGCAGGTCTCCCAGCGGCAAAACCTCAATCTGTCTGCTATTAAAGTGCCCGATCTGATCCAGGATGCGGCGGTGACGGGAGCCGGGGTAAGAATCGCCGTGATCGATACCGGGGTGGACATGGCCCACCCCGCTTTTGCCCCGGAACCCGACGGGACGGCCCGGGTCGTCCACTGGGCCGATTTCACCGGCCGCGGCTCCCTGGCGGAGCGGGCCGGGGGCATGCCGGGCACCCGGCCTGCCGAAGGTGACGTGGCCTTGACGGGAACGGCCGTCGCCTCGGGCGACACCTTGACCGTAGACCAGTGGTCGGTGCCTTTGGGCCCGGTGCGCTCCCGGACCAACCGCTATCGTTACGGCTGGCTGCGCCTTTCGGGCCCTATGGCCGATGCCTTGGGGGGCCCCGTCAACCTGCTGGTGGTGGCGGTGGACACCCAGGTGGACGGTGTTTACGATCGCATACTGGTCGCCCCGGGCCCTGAGCCCGACTTGCGGGGCGTGCCGGCCTTGGCCCCCTATCCCCTCAGCCGGGAGACGGGCTTGGTGGCCCTGCCCGGACCCGAGGGCCGGGAAGAGGAATCCCCCGTGACGGTGGGCGTGGTCCTAACCGAATTGGCCCCCGACGGGTCCTACGCCAACTTGGGCTTTGACGGCAACGGCCACGGCACCCACGTGGCCGGCCTGGCCGCAGGCGCCCACGAGCCGTGGTTTCAAGGAGCCGCCCCCGGTGCCCAGGTGATGGTCCTTAAGGCCTTGTCGTCCCGGGGGGAAGGCTCCTGGTCCCAAATCGCCGCCGCCGTGGCCCAAGCCGTGGATCTGGAGGCCGACGTCATCACCATCAGCATAACGGGCCTGGGCTCCCTGGCCGGTGATGGCCAGGCCGAGGCCCGCTACCTGCGCCAGGCGGCGGCCCGCTGCGGCTGCCTCATCGTATTGGCCGCGGGCAACGACGGCCCCGGCCTGGGCACTGCCGCCACCCCGGGGGATGACGACTACACCTTGACGGTGGGGGCCTACACCAGCCCCGACCTGGTGGCCGCCTACTACGGCCTGAGCACCGCCGCCGAAGGGGTGGCCTACTACAGCGGCGTGGGGCCCCGGCCCGACGGCAGCCTGGCGCCGGTGGTCATCGCCCCCGGCGTGGCCGTGGGCCCGGTGCCCTTCTGGCACGACCCGCAAGGATACGCCGTAATGGAAGGAACCAGCATGGCCGCTCCCCAGACCGCCGGGGCCGCCGCCCTCCTGGTGGAAGCGGCCCGGCACGAGGGCATACCCCCCGAGCCCCAGCGGCTGCGCCGGGCATTCGAACGGGGCGCCCGCCCCATCGCCGGCGCCCTCCTGGTGGAGCAGGGCTACGGCCTGGTGGATGCCCAGGCTGCCTGGCAGGAATTGCAGGCGGTGGCCCTGGAGCCCGCCGACCTGTTCCACCGCATCTCCGGCGAGGGCGACACGGGTTTGCTTAAGGGACTCTACTGGCGGGATCGGGGCCCCGGCAGCCTGATGTGGACCTTACGCAATACAGGACGAGAGGACCGGCTGTGGCGGGTGGCCGCCACCGAGCCCTGGATCCTGCCCCGGCAGCAAAACGTGGCCATCGGCGCCGGCAGCGAGCGGTCCTTGTCGGTGACCTACCGCCCGCCGGCCGGAGAAGGGGTCCACAGCGGCTGGCTGCGCATCGTCAATGACCGGGGGGACCAGGCCGCCGCGGCTCTTCACACCATCGTCAATCCCGTCCCCGCCCTCCGCAGCGACGGGCGGGGCCTGGAGCGTTCAGGCCGGCTGCTGCCGGGAGAGCGTCATCGGATCTTCTTCCGGGTGGAGCCCGGCACCCGGCGACTCACCATGGACTTGACCCACACGGGGCCGCCGGGTTCGGCCCGTCTGTACGCCGGCCTGTACGATGACGCCGGGCGCCTGCGGGTCGAAGGGGTGCTGGCCCCCGAACAGGACCGGGACCGGTGGCAGCAGCAGTTGATCGTGCCGGGCCCGGGCACCTGGGAATTGGTGATCCACGCCGCCTCGTCCCTGGACGCAGAGACGGCCGCCGGCTACGACCTGCGGCTGTCGGGCGCCCGCATCCACTGGCAGCCCGAGGCATGGTCCATCAACGTGGGGGACGGGCAGGCCTCCTCCCGCCTGCTGCGGCTTCAGGCCCAGGGAGCCGGCTTCACCGGCCGGGTCATGCCTATGGGCTACGGCACCACTCCCTACCGGGAGCGGTCGGCGTCCATCGTGGTGCCCGCCGGTGACGGGGTGAGCTACGAAATCGACGTGCCCGAAGGCTCCAATTTCCTGGAGGTGGCGGCCTTCAACCTGTCCCCGGGCGCCGCTCCCGTGGACCTGTACCTGTTTCACCTGGAGCCAGGCTCGCCCTTGCCGGTGGAAGTGGGCCACCATAGGGCCGCCGGCAACAGCCCGGCGGTGCTGCAATTGCTGCCCCCCGCGCCGGGTCGGTACGTGGCCTGGATCGAAATGGCCGCCGCCGGCGAGGTAGAGCTGCGCTACCGCATCCAGACCGGCCGGTTGAGCGGCCTGGGGGCGGGGGTGCAGAACGTCCGCCTGGGGCCGGGCGCCACCCGCAGCATTCTGGTCCACTTCCAGCCCCGCGGCGACGACGAGGGCCATTACGGCGTGGTGGGCATATTGGATGAAACCTACGGCCTGTGGATCGGCGCCGTGCCCGTGCGGGTAGGCGGCGGGGCGCCGTCGGAAACGGTCTTCACCTTGCGGCGAGCCCCCGGCGGCAACGACGAACTGGTGCTCAACGTTTACGACGGCTGGCGGCCGGCCCGGGGCCGGGTCGTCATCAAGGGCCAAACGTACGACTTGCAGCGGGGCCGGACCTACCTGCCCGCCTCCCTCTTGGACGAGGGCCGGCTGCAGGTGGAACTGCTGGACCCCGCCGGGCGCTCCCAGGGCGTCTGGACCCTGACCGAGGGAGGCGTTATTCCATGAAGCTGCTGGTAGCCGACGATGTCCCCGCCCTGCGCTGGCTGCTGACGGAGATAATGAGCCGGGACGGCTGGCAGGTCACCGCCGTGGGCGACGGCTGGGAGACCTTGCGCATCGCCCGCCGCTGGCAGCCCCATATGGTGCTCCTGGACCTGGATCTGCCGGGCCCCGGCCCCAGCCGGGTGGTGGCGGAGCTCCAGTCCCTGGCGCCGTCTCCCGTGGTCATCGTGGTGACGGGCATGGACCGGCCCGAAGAACTGCTGGGGGATGCCGCCGTCCACGTGGCGGCGGTGGTCAAGAAGCCCTTCGATATCCACGTCCTGCGGGAGCAGGTGAAAAAATTGAATCCCATCCCGCCGGAAGGCCGCCCTCCGGGCAGGAATCTTGCTTCAGGCGGCGGAATATAATAACCTTGGAGTCAGGACGAGCCCGCCCGGGGCTTGTTTACTTCTCCGATGAAGCCAAGGGAATGGAACCAACTTTCAACTTTCCTTAACCCTTCACCATCTCCCATAAAGAAATAAAGAACAAGATTCTCTTCTGTTCGAAAATTTGGGCCCCGCAGACGGGCAGCAGGAGGACTCCTTTTTGAAGATATTCCTTGATAGTGCCAACCTGGAGGAAATCGAAACGGCCCGGTCATGGGGCGTCCTGGCCGGGGTCACCACCAACCCCACCCTCATCGCCCGGGAGCGGGCCGATCTCCACGAGCGCATCGCCGCCATCGCCCGGCTGGTGAACGGGCCCATCAGCGCCGAGGTGACCAGCACCGGCGCCCGGGAGATGGTGGAGGAAGGCCGGATTCTGGCTGAAATCGCCGACAACGTGGTCATCAAGGTGCCCGCCACCCCCGCAGGCCTGGAGGCCACCGCAGCCCTGGCCGCCCAAGGGGTGGACGTCAACGTAACCTTGATTTTCTCCGCCAACCAGGCCCTGTTGGCCGCCCGGGCCGGCGCCGCTTTGGTCAGTCCTTTCGTGGGCCGCCTGGACGACATCAACCACGACGGCATGGAAGTGGTGGCCCAATGTGTACAAATCTTCGATTTGCATAATATAGATACGCAAGTGCTGGCGGCCAGCATCCGCCACCCGCTCCACGTGACCCAGGCGGCTTTGGCCGGCGCCCATGTGGCGACCATTCCTTTCGGTGTGTTGCAGCGCATGATCCAGCACCCGCTTACCGACAGCGGATTGGAGCGCTTCCTGCGGGATTGGCGGGAAGCCCAGAAGCAAGGCAGTTGATGACCGGCATCTGCATCGGTGTCATCGGTCTCGCAGTCCCTTTCCCTTGGCCATGAAATATGAAGAGGTGACGCGGCTTGGAAATGACCCAGCTTGAAGGCAAAACGTTGAAGGAGTTGTACCAGATCGCCCGGGAGCTGGATCTGCCGGGCTATCACAGCCTCCGCAAGAAAGAACTCATCTTCCAAATCATAAAGGCGAAAACCGAAAAGGACGGCTACCTGTTCAGCCAGGGCATCCTGGACATCATGCCCGAAGGCTACGGCTTCCTCCGTTCGGGCCACTACCTGCCCTCCAAGGAGGACATCTACGTCTCGCCGTCCCAGATCCGGCGCTTCGACCTGCGGCCCGGGGACCTGGTTTCCGGTCAGGCCCGTCACCCCAAGGACAACGAGCGCTACATCGCCCTGCTGCGCATCGAGGCCATCAACGGCGTCGATCCCGAGCAGGCGGCGGAACGGCTCCACTTCGACGGCATGACCCCCATCTTCCCCAACGAGCGGCTCACCTTGGAAAACTCGCCCGACGACATCTCCACCCGCATAGTGGACCTGTTCGCTCCCATCGGCAAAGGCCAGCGGGCCCTGGTGGTGTCGCCCCCCAAGGCGGGCAAGACGGTCCTGCTGCAGAAGATCGCCAACGGCATCACCACCAACTACCCCGACGCCAGGCTCTTCGTGTTGCTCATCGACGAGCGGCCCGAAGAAGTGACGGAGATGGAGCGGTCGGTCCGGGGCGAGGTATTGGCCTCCACCTTCGACCAGATGCCCGAGAATCACGTGAAGCTGGCCGACATGGTGCTGGAGCGGGCCAAGCGCCTGGTGGAGCACGGCCACGACGTGGTCATCCTCCTGGACAGCATCACCCGGCTGGCCCGGGCCCACAATCTGGTCATCCCCCCCAGCGGCCGCACCTTGTCCGGCGGCTTGGATCCGGCGGCCCTCCACAAGCCCAAGCGGTTCTTCGGCGCCGCCCGCAACCTGGAGGAAGGGGGCAGCCTCACCATCATCGGCACCGCCCTGGTGGACACGGGCAGCCGCATGGACGACGTCATTTACGAGGAATTCAAGGGCACCGGCAACATGGAGCTGCACCTGGACCGGCGCCTGGCCGAGCGCCGCGTCTTCCCCGCCATCGACATCAAGCGCTCCGGCACCCGCCGGGAGGAGCTGCTCCTCAGCGAGGAAGAACTGCGCCTCATCTGGGCCATCCGCAAGTTCACCCACAACATGGACACTGCCGAAGCCACCGAACTGATCATCGACCGGCTGTCCAAGACCAAGACCAACGTGGAGTTCCTGGAGCAGGTCAAGCGGGAAGTGCGGGGCGGCCGCGCCTGAGGCCGGTCGACGTAACGGGTTGACGTAATTTGTCCTGCACCTGCATAAGGTTCCCCGGCTAAGAACAACATAGGTGCGTCCCCGCTGCCGCAGCGGCCGCGGCCGTAAGGGGCGGTCCCCGGAGGTGACGCACCCGATGACGCGACGGCTTCCCATGCTGCCTTTGGTGGTCGTCGTCAGCGCCCTGCTGGGCTGGGGCGCCGGCATGGCTGTGCCCGCCATGGGCGGGACTCCCTTGGTGCCGCGCCTGCCCAGCCGCATCCACTCCGGCCACTCCGGCGATGCCCGGGTCCAGGCCCCTCCGGCCGTGCATCAAGTAAAACGGGGCGATACCCTTTGGGAATTGGCCCGGCGCTACCACACCACCGTGGAGGAGTTGGCCGCCGCCAACGCCTTGGCCGATCCCCACCGCCTGCGGGAAGGGCAGATCCTCACCATTCCCGTCCAGGGGACGAACCACCAAGCCGTCATCACCGAGAGCCCGCCCGTGGCGCCGGCCTTCCGCTGGCCCCTGGCGGTCAAGGGCGAGTTGACCTCCCCCTACGGTCCCCGCTGGGGCCGCATGCACCTGGGCATCGACATCGCCGCACCTTACGGCAGCCCCATCGTGGCCGCCGCCCCGGGCATTGTGGAAGAAGCCCAGTGGAAGGGCGGCTACGGCCGCATGGTGCAGATCCGGCACCCGGGCGGCTGGCGCACCTTGTACGCCCATGCCGCCACCCTGGCGGTGGAGCCGGGCCAGCAGGTGGCCGCCGGCCAGGTTATCGCCACCGTAGGCTCCACCGGCCATTCCACCGGCCCCCACCTCCATTTTGAAGTGCACAACCGGTCGGAGCCGGTGGATCCCCTGCCCCTGCTGCCCTTCTAGCCGCCCCCCGACGGCGACGGTGCCCCGCCCGCCGGCCCTTTTGTTGCCGTCCTTCCCGGCCCGTGCTATAATCGTTCGGACCATCAGGAATTCAGGTGATGAAGATGAAGGTGGATATTCATCCGCCCTACGAATTGACCACCATTACGTGCGCCTGCGGCGCGACCTATGAAGTCATGTCGACCAAGCAGAACCTGCGGGTCGAAATTTGCAGCGCATGCCATCCTTTCTACACCGGCAAGCAGCGCATCGTCGACACCGGCGGCCGGGTAGATCGGTTCCGTCGCCGCTACGGCGACTTCGGCGCCCAGAAGCAGGCAGCGTCCGGCACCGAGGAGTAACGGGCACCCCCTCGGGCCCGCGCTGCTGAGGGCAGGGGGGACCGCCATGGAATTTTCCTACGGAGGCCAGGCGGTGCTGGAGGGGGTCATGATTCGCGGCCCCCGCCACGTAAGCATCGCCGTGCGCCGTCCCGACGACACCATCGTCCGTGAAACTTACGCCTATCGCTCCTTGGCCGACAAGTGGCCTGTCTTCGGCCTGCCCCTCATCAGGGGCGCCGCGGCCCTGTACGATGCCCTGCGCATAGGGCTCCACGCCCTGCTCTTCTCCGCCAACCAGACGGCAGCCACCGAAGAGGAAAAGCTGACCCCGGGCCAGATGGCCATGAGCACCGGCCTGGCCCTGGTGCTGGCCATCGGGCTGTTCGTGCTGGCGCCCACGGGTTTGACCCACCTGCTCCAGCGCTGGATCAGCAGCGGCCTGCTCCTCAACTTCATCGAGGGCATGCTGCGCCTGGCCATTCTCCTGGCCTATGTGGCCACCATCCCGCGTATGGAGGAAATGCGCCGGGTGCTGGAATACCACGGCGCCGAGCACAAGGTGATCCACGCCCTGGAAGCGGGCGACCGCCTGGAAGTGGAGCGGGTGCAGAAGTATCCCATCGAGCACCCCCGCTGCGGCACCAGCTTTCTCCTCCTGGTGGCCCTCACCAGCGTGGTCCTCTTTTCCTTCTTGGGCTGGCCCGGCTTCTGGCAGCGCATCGTGCTCCGGCTGGCCATGCTGCCGGTGGTGGCCGGCGTAGCCTACGAGTTGATCCGGGCCTCGGCCCGGGGGCGGAGCATCTTGTGGCGGCCCATACTGGTGCCCGGCCTGTGGCTGCAGCGCTTCACCACCCGGGAGCCCGACGACAGCCAGGTGGAAGTGGCGCTGGCGGCCCTGGTCGCCGTGTTGGATGCAGGCAAGGACGTTTCTCAAGCAGCGATTGCGGCCACCGTGGAGGGTTGAACGGTGTGGGATAAACTGGCCCGCCTGGCCAGGCGGTACGAAGAAATAACCGAAGAGATGGCGGATCCGGCGGTGCTGTCCCAGCAGGACCGCTATCAGGCTTTGGCCCGGGAGCATGCCGAACTGGCCGAGAAGGTGGCCTTGTATGAAGAGTACCGTTCCCTGGAAGCGGAACTGGAGCAGTGCCGCCTGCTCCTGGCGGAAAATCCCGACGAGGAGACCCGGGAGTGGCTGGAAGCCGAGGAGCGGCGCTGCCGGGCCCGCATGGAGGAGTTGACCGGTGAACTGCGGCGCCTCCTAATGCCCCGGGACCCCCGGGACCAGCGGGATGTGCTGCTGGAAATCCGGGCCGGGGCCGGCGGCGATGAAGCCGCCCTGTTTGCCGCCGACCTGCTGCGCATGTACTTGCGCTACGCCGAGCGCAACCACTGGCGCGCGGAGATCATCTCCCTCAACGAAACGGACCGGGGCGGCATCCGGGAAGTCATTGTAGAAATCTCCGGTCCCAACGCCTACAGCCGCCTGAAGTTTGAAAGCGGTGTCCACCGGGTGCAGCGGGTGCCCGTCACCGAGTCGGCCGGCCGCATCCACACCTCCACGGCCACCGTGGCCGTCCTCTCCCAGGTGGAGGATGTAGAAGTGGAAATCCGGCCCGAGGATGTCCAAATCGACACCTACCGGGCCAGCGGGCCCGGCGGCCAGCACGTCAACAAGACGGAGTCGGCCATTCGCCTGACCCACCTGCCCACGGGCATCGTGGTCACCTGCCAGGATGAAAAATCCCAGCACAAGAACCGGGAGCGGGCCTTCAGGGTGCTGCGGGCCCGCATCTACGACCGCCTCCAGGCGGAGCGGGCCGCCGAAACGGCAGCGGCCCGCCGTACCCAGGTGGGCACCGGCGACCGCAGCGAGCGCATCCGCACCTACAACTTCCCCCAGGGCCGGGTGACCGACCACCGGGTGGGCCTGACCGTCCACCGGCTGGAAGAAGTTCTCGACGGCGATTTGGACGAACTCATCGATGTTGTGGCCAGCTCGGCGGCCGCCGAGCAGATGGCCCTTGGCTGAAGCAGGCACCCCCATGATGGACGTAGGTACGGCTTTGGCCGAAGGAAGGCGCATCTTGGCCGCCGCGGGCATCGACACGGCCCGGCAGGATGCCCGGATATTGCTGGGAGCCCTGCTGGGCATCGAGCCCTCCCAGGTGGCGCTGCACCGGGAGCGGCCCTTGACCTGGTCCGAGCGTCGGGCCTTTGAGGAACTGATCCGGCGGCGGGCCGCCAGGGAGCCGTGGCAGTACATCGTGGGCGAGGCGGAATTTTACTCCCTGCGGCTCCAGGTGACGCCCCAGGTGTTGATTCCCCGGCCGGAAACGGAACTGCTGGTGGAGGGCCTGCTGGAAAGGGTGCGGGAGGTGTCCCCGGTGCACCTGGCCGATTTGGGCACCGGCAGCGGCGCCATCGCTGTGGCCCTGGCGGTGGCCCGGCCCGACGCCTACGTGGAGGCGGTGGACGTGGACGAGGCCGCCCTGGCGGTAGCGGCGGCCAACGCCGCCCGCTGGGGAGTCTTGGAGCGCATTGCTTTCCATCAAGGCTCCTGGACCCGCCCTCTGCTGGACCGGGGCCTGGCGGGGACGCTCCACGGCATCGCCGCCAACCCGCCCTACGTAACCCCCGAAGAGTATGCGGAACTGGAGCCGGAAGTCCGAGACTACGAGCCGCCTACGGCCCTGCTGACCCCTGTGGGCGATCCTTTGGCCCCCTACCGGGACATTATCCAGGGGGCCGCCCCCCTGCTGGCGCCCGGCGGCTGGCTCATGTTGGAATGCTCCCCGTGGCAGGCGGAGGGGGTGCGGTCCTTGATGACGGCCCGAGGGTGGCAGGAGACCACCATCATCCCCGACTACGCCGGCCTGCCCCGCATCGCCGCGGGCCGGCGGCCCCATGGGGCCCTCGCCCCTGACCCCCACCCGGGGGAAGCGAAGGAACCCGGCCATGGACGTTGAAGCTCCCCTGCCCCCCGTGGAGCGGCTGGCCCCCGACCAGGTGGACTCGGACCACGGCCGGCGGGTCATCGGCCGGGGGGCGGCGGTGCTCCGGAACGGCGGGCTGGTGGCCTTCCCCACCGAGACGGTTTACGGCCTGGGAGCCCTGCCCTCCCGGCCCGATGCTTTGGAACGCCTGTTCCAGGTGAAAGGCCGGCCCAAGGACAAGCCTTTGATCATGCACGTGGCCGACGAGGGCATGGCCCGGCCCCTGGCGGCCCGTTGGCCGGCTACGGCCCAAGCCCTGGCCGGGGCCTTCTGGCCCGGCCCCCTGACCTTGGTGCTGCCGGCGGCTGCCGTGGTGCCGGCGGCCGTCCGGGGCGGCGGGCCCACCGTGGGCATCCGGGTCCCCGCCCATCCCATCGCCCTGGCCCTGGTGCGGGAGGTGGGGGAGCCGCTGGCCGCTCCCAGCGCCAACCCTTCGGGCAGGCCCAGCCCCACCACCGCCCGCCACGTGGTGGAGGACCTGGGCGGCCTGGTGGACCTGGTCATCGACGGCGGCCCTGCGCCGGTAGGGGTGGAATCCACGGTCATCGACCTGGCCCAGGACCCGCCCGTGCTGCTCCGGCCCGGCGCCGTCCCGGTGGAAGCCTTGCGCCGGCACCTTCCGGCCTTGCGGATTCATTCCCGGCTTGTCTTGCACCATAATGAAGGTACACAGGCCGATGAGGACGCCCAAGGTGCAGGTTCTGCAGCACCGGATATAAAATATCGGCAATATGCGCCCCAGGCTCCGGTGGTGCTTGTACTGGGGGAAAACCTAACGGAAGTGCATAACATAATAAGAAATTTGCTGACCGCTGCTGAAGCGGCGGGTCTGCGCACCGGCCTGCTGCTGGCGACGGAACTGGGCGACGACTGGCCCCGCCCCCGGGTGGCCTGGGGAAGTCTCCGGCAGCCGGAAACTCTTGCCGCCGGCCTGTACGAAGGCCTGCGGCGGTTGGATGGGGAAGGCGTGGATCTCATCGTCACCCACGGAGTGGAACCGGCGGGCATCGGCTTGGCCGTCCGGAACCGCTTGGTGGAGGCAGCCGTCGAAATATTGCGACCCGGGTCTTCGATAGCCGGCATCATAGCCAAGGCCAAAGCCAAGCAGAGGGTGCCGCGAACGGAAGGGGGGAGGATGTAATGGCGGGCGAAGAACTTTCCTTCGGGCGGCACCGGCGCCCCAAGCGAATCCTGTTTGTTTGCACCGGCAACACGTGCCGCAGCCCCATGGCCGAAATCCTCCTGCGGGACATGGTGGCGAAAGGTGAAGCGCCGGAATTGGAAATCCGCTCCGCGGGCACGGCCGCGGCGTTGGGTTCCGACATGTCGGAGGATGCCCGGGAGGTGCTGGCGGACCGGGGCATCGACACCGGCGAGTTCCGCAGCCAGCCCTTGACAGGCAAGCTGGTGGACTGGGCCGATCTCATCCTGACCATGACCCGCCAGCATAAGATGGAAGTTTTGATGCGTTTCCCCCAGGCGTGGAAGCGGGTGGCCGTGCTGTCGGAATGGGCCGAGCCCGACCGGTGGGAGCCCTTTATCAAAGAGGCCGAGGAACTGTACGAGGAAATCGGCCGCCAGCAGGCCGCCGTGCGCCAGGCCCAAGCCCAGGAGATGGCCGAACTGGAGCGCCGCCGCCTGGAGCTGCGGCGGGCCGAGCCCGTCAACGAGGAAGAACTGTCGGAAGTGGAAGAGGCCCTGGAAGAACTGGGCCGCAAGGTGGCGGAGACGGGCCGGGAGCAGCGCCAGGATCTGGCCCGCATCGAAGGGGATTTGGCCAGCCTGGAGGTGGCCGATCCCGTGGGGCAGGGCCGGGAGGCCTACGAAGCGACGGCCGACCGCCTGGTGGAACTGCTGAAGGGCTTGGTGGACCGCCTGGCCACACCTACCAGGCGCGGCAG
This sequence comes from Sphingobacteriaceae bacterium, assembly GCA_035303785.1. GTDB lineage: Bacteria > Bacillota > Sulfobacillia > Thermaerobacterales > RSA17 > DATGRI01. Next base: position 16,466 of record DATGRI010000048.1, on the reverse strand, counting down.
TGGGAGGAGAGGCGACAGTTGAAAATAGCCATCGGTTCCGATCATGCGGGCCTGGCCTTGAAAAACCAGATCAAGGAGCATCTCCTGGCCCGCAGCTATGAAGTGGTGGATGTAGGCACCCACACCGAAGAATCATGCGACTACCCCGATTTTGCGCTGGGGGTAGGACGGAAGGTTGCCCGCGGCGAAGTCGAGCGGGGCATTCTCATTTGCGGCAGCGGCATCGGCATGAGCATCGCCGCCAACAAGGTGCCGGGGGTACGGGCCGCCTTGTGCCACGAACCCCTGTCGGCCCGGCTGACGCGCCAGGACAACGACAGCAACGTGCTGACCATGGGCGCCCGCATCATCGGGTCCCTCATGGCCCTGGCCGTGGTGGACGCCTGGTTGGCGGAGCCTTTTGGGGGAGGGCGCCATCAGCGCCGGGTGGACAAGATCAAAGCCATCGAGGAGCAGGCCTGAAAATTTCCCGGTGCCCGGCCGACGGCCGGTTGTTTGTGCATTGAAACGATGATGACCGATGCCCACTCCCTGGGCAGGGGGGAAAGCATTTGTCTTTGCCCGCCTACGGGGTCGCCTTCGGGGCGGCATTCATATTGGTGTTGCTTTTAACGCCGGTGGCCCGCCGGCTGGCTATACGCTGGAACATCCAGGCCCACCCGGTGGCCCGCAGCGTCCACCGCACCCCGTTGCCCTATTTGGGCGGGGTGGCCATTTACCTGGGGGTGGCCGGCTCCCTGTTGCTGACTTCGGGCTGGTCCAACCCGGCGGTGAGGGCCATCGTCCTGGTGGGCGGCGCCGTGATGCTGCTGGGCCTGTGGGATGACGCCCGGAACTTGAAGCCCTCGGTGAAATTGCTGGGGCAGATCGCCGCCGGGCTGGCGGTGGTGGCCATGGGCATCCGCATCGAATGGCTCACCAACCCGGCGGGCGGCATGGTCATCCTGGGCGCCATGGCTGCGCCCCTCACCCTGTTTTGGGTCGTGGCCCTCATCAACGTTATGAACTTGATCGACGGCCTGGATGGCCTGGCCGCCGGCATCGCCGGCATCGCCTCCTTGACGTTGATGGTGGCCGCCTTCCAGACGGGTCAGACAGCGGCGGCGGTGCTGCTGGCGGCGGTGGCCGGGGGTGCCCTGGGCTTCCTCCCCTACAACTTCAATCCCGCCCGCATCATCATGGGTGATGCCGGCTCCATGTTCCTGGGCTTCGCCCTGGCCGTCCTGGCGGTGCAGGGCATGCTGAAAGGGCCTGCGGCCCTGGCTTTGGCCGTGCCGGTCCTGGCCCTGGGCCTGCCCATCGCCGACACTTTCCTGGCCATCGTGCGCCGCCTGCGGCAAGGCCGTTCCATCTCGGCCGCCGACCGGGAGCATGTCCACCACCGGTTGCTGCAGCTGGGCCTGAGCCACCGGGATGCGGTGATCGTCATGTACATCATCAGCGGCTGGCTGGGCATCAGCGCCTTGGCCGTAACCAACCTGCCCACGCTGCAAGGCGTGGGAGTGGTAGCCTTCGTAGTGGTCACCGGGTACTTTTTGGCCCACCGTCTAGGGGTGCTCTCTACCCGGACAAGCCACGACGTCAAGGGTGAGCAGTCCCCGGGTTCTTGACGCAAAGGAGATGCGCCTTTGACATCCATCCATAAGGTAGCTGTCGTTTTCGGCACCCGGCCCGAAGCCATCAAGATGGCTCCCGTCATCACGGCCCTCAGGTCCCATCCCCACCTCCAGCCCCTTGTCGTGGTCACGGCCCAGCACCGGGAAATGCTGGACCAGCACCTGCGCCATTTCGCCATTGCACCCGACTATGACCTGAACATCATGACCCATCGCCAGGGGCTGACCGACGCCACCGTCCGGGCCATCCAAGGGCTGGCGCAAGTCTTTGCCCAGGAGAGGCCCGCCGTGGTGCTGGTGCAGGGGGATACCACCACCACCTTCGCCGGGGCCCTGGCGGCCTTCCACCACCAAATTCCCGTGGGGCACATTGAAGCCGGGCTCCGCACCTACGACCCCTATTCGCCCTTCCCCGAGGAAATGCACCGGCGCCTGACGGGAGTGCTGGCCCACCTTCATTTCGCCGCCACCCCGGCGGCCCGGGACAACCTGCTGCGGGAGGGGGTCTCCCCCCAGCGCATTTTCGTCACGGGCAACACCACCATCGATTCGCTCCTGCAAACGGTGGCGGGCGATTACGTTTTTGGCGACGGGGAGTTGGCCGTCTTTCTGGACCAGGCCCGCCGTCAGGGGCTGAGGCTGGTGCTGGTGGAAGTGCACCGGCGGGAAAACTTCGGCCCGGCCATGGTGGGCATCTGGCAGGCCATCGCCCGCCTGGTCCGGACCAGGCCCGACATCGCCCTGGTGGCCTCCATCCACCGCAACCCCGAAGTCAGGGGGCCCGCCCAGGCAGCCTTGGAGGGCCTGCCCCGGGTGCATAAGGCCGAGCCCTTGCCCTACGGCGACTGGGCCAATTTGATGGCCCGGTCCTACTTCATGATCACCGACTCCGGCGGCCTGCAGGAGGAGGCACCCTCCCTGGGCGTGCCGGTGCTGGTGACCAGGGAAAAGACGGAAAGGCCCGAGGCGGTGGCCGCCGGCACCGTGCGCCTGGTGGGCACCGACCCGGAAACCATATATGATGAAGCCGTGCGGTTGATCGAGGATCCCGCCGCCCACCGGGCCATGGCCCAGGCCGCCAACCCCTTCGGCGACGGCCGGGCGGCGGAGCGCACCGTGGCTGCTCTGGCCTACGACTTGGGCTTGACGGAGCACAGGCCCGAGGAATTCGTTCCCTGACCCTGGGCCTGCAGGCAGTTCGTTCAAGGTTTCACAATGGGGGAGGATTTACACTCTGGGGCGCGAATTGGACGTAGGGTTTGGCCTTGGGGCGTCGATCCCCCGGGGCCGCCCCCATAGGAGCAGGCAGCCATGAGACGTGGAGGCCGCGGCAGAGGAGGACGCCAGTTGCAGCTGGCCCTCTCCTTTGCCTTCACTTTCTCAGGGGCCATCGTCATGGGCTACGTGGTGGGCGGCTGGCTCGACCGCCTCTGGCAGACGGCCCCATGGTTGACTGCAGCGGGTATACTGTTGGGGGCTGCTTCTGCCATGACCAGCTTCATGCGGCAATGGCAGCGCATGTCCAAGAACAGTACCCGCAAGGAGGACTAGGCATGACTTGGCCCGAAGGGGGCCTGGCGTGGCGCATGGCCGCCTGGTTCGTGGCCGCCTTGGCCCTGGGCTACCTAAACCACCGGCTCCTGAGAAAGGCCTTCGCCAGGGCGATGGCCGACGTAAAAAACGGGGCCGCCAAATTAATGCCCTGGTACCTAGTGCGAATGTTCCTAAACTTCAGTATTATGCTGTTGGCCTTCTTTGTGGACGGCCACGTGTACTCCCTGGTGGCCGTCATGCTGGGACTGCTGATTCCCATCATCTTTGAGGCCATCTCCGGGCTGCTGAAGACTACTTAGCCGCCCGCTCTGGAGGAGGCGGAGCTTTTATGGCTGGGACGGATTTGCTGGGCAACTTCGCCATCCTGGCTACCGAACCCGACGCCCGTTTCTGGCTGGGACCCATTCCGGTGTCCGACGCCGTCATCACCATGTGGGTCATCATGGCAGTGATGATCCTTGCCAGCTTGCTCCTTACCCGGCGCCTGGAGAGGATCCCCGCGAGCCGCGGCCAGGCGTTGGCCGAAGTGGTGGTGGAGGGGCTGCTGGGTCTCGTAAGCCAGCAGATGGACGGGCAGCGGGCCCGCCGGTACGTACCCCTGCTGGGCACGGTCTTTTTGTTCATCCTTATTTCCAACTTCTCCGGCATGTTGCCGGGCGCAGGCATGCTGCCGGGCTTCCTGCCCCCCACTTCCGTCTGGGGCGTAACCTTGGGCCTGGCCGTCGTCATCGCCGTCTCGGTGCAGATTTTCGGCATTCAAACCAAGGGGCTGGCCCATTTCCGTCACCTGTTCCAGCCCTTGTTCCTGGCGCCCATCATGTTCATCCTCGGCATCGTGGAAGAACTGGTCCGCCCCTTTTCGCTCTCCGTCCGACTTTTTGCTAATGTATATGCCGGTGAGACCCTGCTCTCCAGGTTGCTGGAGTCCATTCCTTACGGTCTCCCGCTGTTGATCATGGGGCTGGAGCTCATTTTGGGCGCCATCCAGGCTTTGATTTTCACCCTGCTGTCGACGCTGTATATTGCATCGGCGACGGCAGAGGATTAAAAGTTTGATTCAGATAACCAGCGGGCCCAACAGGGTCCCAAGAGGAGGGAGACCTTTCCATGGAGGCAATCGGTGCACTCGGGCTGTTTGGTGCCCTGGCGGTAATCGCCATCGCCGCAGCAGCCATCGGTTCCGCCACGTCCCAGTCCCGGGCGGCGGTAGCGGCTTTCGACGCCTTGTGGCGCCAGCCTGAGGCGGGGGGTACCATCCAGACCTCACTGATTCTGACCCTGGCGTTCATGGAGGCACTGACCCTGTTCGTGTTCCTCCTGATCTTCATGCTGTCAGGGACCATTGCAGGTGCGTCCTAAGCATTGATACTTCCACGGGTACGCCGGCAGCGGGGTTCCTTCGACCTTGCTCGAAGCGAACCCCGCCGGCGGCGGTGGGGCGCGCCTGGAATCTTTGCATAAGTTTTTGACTGTTTTCATTGATAAGTTGTTCTACCCGGCAAGAAGTCGTTCAACGCCAGCGGGCGGGGTCCCAGTGCCCTGCCGGTGCTAAGGGAGTGAGGGGCGGGTGGATGGAGCCTACTTGGCGGCGGCCACCGTAGAAATCGATCTGAACGTGCTGGCTTGGGCCGCCGTAAACTTCACCCTGTTGGTGGTGGTCCTGGCCAGGGTCCTCTGGCGGCCGGTCATCGAGCTGCTGGACGACCGGCGCAAGGAAGTGGAGACCAACCTGAGCCAGGCAGAGCAGGCCCGGGTCGAGGCCGAGCGCCTGCGGGCCGACTACACCCAGCAGATCAGCCAGGCCCAGCGGGAGGCCCAGGACATCATCGACAAGGCCACCCGGGCAGCTTCGGAGCAGCGGGAAGAAATACTGGCCAAGGCCCAGTCCGAAGCCGAAGAATTGCTGGACCGGGCCAGGAAGACCATCAGCCAGGAGCGGGACCAGGCCATCGCCGAGCTGCGGCAGGAAGTGGCCATGCTCACCATCGTCGCCGCCGAGCGTCTCCTGCGCCGCAGCATGAGCGACGAAGACCATCACCGCCTGGCAGAAGAAATCGTAGCCGAAGTGGTGGCTGTAAATGATTAGCCGCGGCGTGGCCCGCAGGTATGCGGGTGCCCTTTACCTGGCCGCCGCCGAGCACGGCGTGGCCGACGAGGTGGAAAAGCACCTGGGGGCTGTGGTGGAGCAACTGGAGCAGCAGCCCCAGCTGAAGCAGTTGATCGAGAACCGCCGGGTGCCCCGTTCCCAACGCAAGGACCTGCTGCTGCAGCTGGCCGGCGATGAAGCGCCGGCGCTGCTGAAGAATTTCCTGCAGCTCATTCTCGACAAGAACCGGGAAAATCTCCTCCCGGAGTTTTACCGGGAGTACTACCAGACGGTGTTGACGGCCAGAAACATCGTTGAGGCCGAGGTCATCACAGCCGTCGACCTTTCCGATGCCGGCCTGGAGAGCATCCGCCGCCGCCTGGAGGCTGTCATGGGCAAGGAAGTGCGGGTCCTGCCCCGCACCGACCCCGCCCTGGTGGGCGGTGTGGTGGTCCGGATCGGTGATCGCCGCCTGGACGGCAGCCTGAAGCGGCGCCTGGCGGAGTTGGCCCAGGCCATGGCCGGGAAGGGTCGGGACCAGGAAGGAGTGGCGGTGCCTTGAGCATCCGTCCCGAAGAAATTACATCCATAATCAAGAAGCAGATCGAGGCCTATGAGGGCCAGCTGCAGATGGAAGATGTGGGCACCGTCATCCAAGTGGCCGACGGTGTCGCCCGCATCTACGGCCTGGAATCGTGCATGGCCAGCGAATTGCTGCAGTTCTCCAACGGCGTCTACGCCGTGGCCTTGGACTTGGCCGAAGACAACGTAGGCGCCGTAATTTTGGGTCCCTACCAGGACATTCACGAGGGCGACGAAGTGCGCCGCACGGGGCGCATCATGTCGGTTCCCGTAGGGGAGGAGCTGCTGGGCCGGGTGGTCAACCCCGTGGGTGAGCCCCTGGACGAAGCGGGCCCCATCGACACCGGCGTCAAGTTCCGCCCTGTGGAATCGCCGGCCCCCGGCGTCATCGACCGCCAGCCGGTGGACACCCCCCTGCAGACGGGGTGGAAGGCCATCGACTCCATGATCCCCATCGGCCGGGGCCAGCGGGAGTTGATCATCGGCGACCGGCAGACGGGCAAGACCTCCCTGGTGGTCGACACCATCATCAACCAGAAGGACCAGGATGTAATCTGCGTCTACGTGGCCATCGGCCAGAAGGCCTCCACCGTGGCGGGCGTGGTCGACACCCTTAAGCGCCACGGGGCCATGGACTACACCATCGTCGTCTCCGCCACCGCCAGCCAGCCGGCGCCCCTGCTGTGGCTGGCGCCCTACGCCGGCTGCGCCATGGGCGAGTACTTCATGTACGAGAAGCATAAGGACGTCCTGGTCGTCTACGACGACTTGTCCAAGCACGCCTGGGCCTACCGGGAGATGTCCCTGCTGCTGCGCCGCCCGCCGGGGCGCGAAGCCTATCCCGGTGACGTGTTCTACCTCCACTCCCGGCTCCTGGAGCGTTCGGCCCGGCTGAAGGATGAGATCGGCGGCGGCTCCCTGACGGCCCTGCCCATCATCGAAACCCAGGCCGGTGACTTGTCGGCCTACATTCCCACCAACGTCATTTCCATTACCGACGGGCAGATCTTCCTGGAGGCCGACCTCTTCTACGCCGGTATCCGCCCCGCCATCGACGTGGGCCGGTCCGTCTCCCGGGTCGGCTCCGCCGCCCAGCTGAAGTCCATGCGGCGGGTTTCCGGCGGTCTGCGCCTGGACTTGGCCCAGTTCCGCGAACTGGCCGCCTTCGCCCAGTTCGGCTCCGACCTGGACCGGGCCACCCAGGCCCAGTTGGCCAGGGGCCAGCGCCTGCAGGAAGTGCTGAAGCAGCCGGAACGGGCCCCCTTGTCGGTGCCGGAGCAGGTAGTATCCATTTTCGCCGGCATCAAGGGGCACCTGGACGACCTGGAAGTGGAGCAGGTTCTTCCCTTCCTGGACGGCCTGCTGAAGCATCTCCATTCCTTGGAGCCCGAAATTATCAAGATGATTGACGAGACCAAGGACTTGACCGAAGAAGCCGAGGCCAAGCTGACCGATGCCATCAACCGGTACAAGCAGGTGTTCCTCGGCGCCGGTGAAGGCGAGGAGGCAGAAGCCGAGCCCGCCTGACAGGCCGCGGCCGGGGGCGGGAGCGCCGCCCCGGCCATGACGCCACCGGCTCAACGACGTCAAGACCGCAAGGCGGTGGGGAGCACAAATGGCTTCTCTGCGAGATATCCGGCGGCGCCGCCGCGCCGTTGAAAACATCAAACAAATCACCCGGGCCATGTACCTGGTGGCCAGCGCCAAGATGCGCCGCACCGAGGACCAGGTCCGCTCCGGCCAGCCTTACGCCCGGAAGCTCAACGACCTGCTGGGCCGGCTGGCCCGGGAGGAAATGGCCGATCACCCGCTGCTGGTGGAGCGGCCGGTTAAGCGCTCCTTGGTTGTAGTGGTGACGGGCGACCGGGGCTTGGCGGGCAGCTACAACCACAACGTCAACCGCCGGGCCGAGGAAGCGGTCAAGGAGCTGGAGCAGGCCGGCACCCAGGTGGACCTGTACGTCATCGGCCGCCGCGGCCGGGACTACTTCCGCCGCCGCGGCTACCCCATCAAGTACGAAGTTACCAATTTGGGCGAGGAGATCGCCTTCCTGAGAGCCCGGTCCATCGCCCGGGAACTTATGGACCTGTTCATGTCGGACCAGTTCGACGAAATCAAGATGGTCTACACCAGCTTCGTCACCGTGGTGACCCAGGATTTGATGGTCACCAACCTGCTGCCCCTGGGCAAGGACGTCCTGGGCGAGATGGGGGCCGGGGGCGGCGGCGATGAGCCCGAAGACGAGGCGGAGCGCCACTTGGAAATGGTGGGCTACATCTACGAGCCCGACCGCCAGCGGGTGTTCGACGACCTGCTGCCCAAGTCGGTGGAGATCCGCGTCTACCGCATGCTGTTGGAAGCAAAGGCCAGCGAATATGCTTTCCGGATGCGGGCCATGAAGAACGCAACGGACAACGCAGAAGAACTGATCGCCTCCTTGACCATGGCCTACAACAGGGCACGCCAGGCGTCCATTACGGCGGAAATCGCCGATATTGTCGGCGGCGCCGAGGCCCTCCGGGGGCGCGTCTAAACGACAAGGAAGGGGTTGGCCGCCTGTGGCTGAGCAGTCGGAAAAGAACGTCGGCAGGGTGGCCCAGGTCATCGGGGCCGTAGTGGACGTGGAATTCCCCTCGGGTCACCTGCCCGAAATCTACAACTCCATCGTCATCCCGCGGGATGAAGACGACGGGACCGGTGTCCAGACGGACAACAGCCCCCTGGTGCTGGAAGTGGCCCAGCACCTGGGCAACAACATGGTGCGCTGCATCGCCATGGCTTCCACCGACGGCCTGCGCCGCGGCATGAAGTGCATCGACCAGGGCACGCCCATCAGCGTGCCCGTGGGCCGCGAGACCTTGGGCCGCATGTTCAACGTGGTGGGTGAAGCCATCGACGGCAAGGAGCAGCCCAAGACCGAAAAGCGCTACCCCCTCCACCGGCCGGCGCCCGACGTGGCCGACGTCAGCCCGGCGGTGGAGATTCTGGAGACGGGCATCAAGGTCATCGACCTCATCTGCCCCTTCGCCCGGGGCGGCAAGGTCGGCCTCTTCGGCGGCGCCGGTGTAGGCAAGACGGTATTGATCCAGGAACTGATCCACAACGTGGCCTACAAGCACGGCGGCTTCTCCGTCTTCGCCGGCGTAGGCGAGCGCACCCGGGAAGGCAACGACTTGTACTTGGAACTGCAGGAATCGGGCGTCTTGGACAAGACCACCATGGTCTTCGGCCAGATGAACGAGCCGCCCGGGGCCCGGCTGCGGGTAGGCCTGGCCGGGCTGGCCTTCGCCGAGTACTTCCGGGATGAAGAAGGCCAGGACTTGCTGCTGTTCATCGACAACATCTTCCGCTTCACCCAGGCGGGCTCCGAAGTGTCGGCCCTGCTGGGGCGCATGCCCAGCGCCGTAGGCTACCAGCCCACCTTGGCCACCGAGATGGGCAACCTGCAGGAGCGTATCACCACCACCCGCCGGGGCTCCATCACCTCGGTGCAGGCCGTGTACGTGCCCGCCGACGACTACACCGACCCGGCGCCGGTGACCACCTTCGCCCACTTGGACTCCACCGTGCGGCTGGAGCGGGCCATCGTGGAGCGGGGCATCTACCCGGCGGTGGACCCCCTGACCTCCACCTCCCGCATCCTGGACCCGACCATCGTGGGCCGGGAGCACTACGAGGTGGCCCGGGGTGTCCAGCAGGTGCTGCAGCGGTATAAGGACCTGCAGGACATCATCGCCATTCTGGGCATGGACGAGTTGAGCGACGAAGACAAGCTGACGGTACAGCGGGCCCGGAAGATCGAGCGCTTCCTGTCCCAGCCCTTCTTCGTGGCCGAAGTCTTCACCGGTCATGCCGGCAAGTACTGCACCGTCGAAGAAACCGTGCACGGCTTCAAGGAAATTCTTGAAGGCAAGCATGATGATCTGCCGGAAGCCGCCTTCCTCTTCGTCGGCACCATCGATGAAGCGGTGGAGAAGGCCAAGAAACTGGCAGCCTAGCAGGTGATGCACTTGGCGGCAGACCAGCCCATCCGCTTGGAAGTAGTGACGCCCGAGCGCGTCGTATTCGAGGAACGGGTAGAGGCCCTCATCGTGCCGGGGGTGCGGGGCTACATCGGCATCTGGCCCAACCACGCCCCCATGGTGGTGGCCTTGGGCATCGGCGACATGGTCTATCGCCGTCACGGCCAGGTGTACCACATGGCCGTGGCGGGCGGCTTTTTCGAAGTGGCCGGCAACCGGGCGGTCATCCTGTCCGACGCCGCCGAGCGGGCTGAGGAGATCGACATCAGCCGGGCGGAAGCCGCCTTGGAGCGGGCCCGCCGCCGCTTGGCGGATCCTGTCGGCGACTGGGATTTGGAACGGGCCAGGGCGGCCTTGGACCGGGCTTTGACCCGCCTCAAGGTAGCCCGCCGGCGTGGGGCTTGAACCCCTCCCCCCGGGGCATCCTATACCTCCACTTCTCCTTTGGCGAGGACGGTGACCAATGGCCATCGTAGTGGAGGGCGGGAGCCCCCTAAGGGGTACCGTCAGGGCGGCGGGGGCCAAGAACGCGGCCTTGCCCATCCTGGCCGCCACCCTGCTGGCCGACGAAGCATGCATCATCGGGCGGGTGCCCGACCTGGACGACGTCCGGACCATGGTGGCCCTGCTGCGGCATCTGGGCCTTTCCGTCCGGCGCCAGGGCGAGGACACCCTCCATATCCAACCAGACCAATACTTGCGCACCGATACGCCTTTTGAACTGGCGAGCCGGATGCGGGCCTCCTTCCTGGTGACGGGGCCCCTTCTGGCTCGCCTTGGTCGTGTTCAGGCCCACCTGCCCGGGGGCTGCGCCATCGGCACCCGGCCCATCGACCTGCACATCAAGGGCCTGCAGGCCTTGGGCGCCTCCATTTCCTTTCACGGGGGCGTGCTCACCATGACCGGGGGGCCCCTGCGGGGCGCCCAAATTCACCTGGACGTCCCCAGCGTGACGGCCACGGAAAATATCATGATGGCGGCCGCCCTGGCCCGGGGACGGACCGTCATCGGCAACGCCGCCCGGGAGCCCGAAGTAGTGGACCTGGCCCGCTTCCTGCAGAGCATGGGCGCCCGCATCAGCGGCGCCGGCACCGGCCAGATGGTCATCGAGGGCCGGCCGTCCCTGGGGGGCGCCGCCTACCGGGTGATGGCCGATCGCATCGAAACGGCCACCTACCTGCTGGCGGGCGCCTTGCCCGGCAACCACGTCACCATCCTGGACGCCGAGCCCGAGCACCTGAGTGCCGTCATAGCCAAGCTGCGGGAAGCCGGCGTCTCCATCAAGACAGGCTCCGGCCGCATTGAAGTGCGGGGCTGGGCCCGGCCCCAAGGGGTGGACGTGCGCACCTTGCCCCATCCCGGCTTTCCCACCGACGTGCAGCCCCCCATGACGTCCTTGCTGGCGGTAGCCCAGGGCACCAGCACCATCACCGAAACCATCTTCGAGAACCGCTTTCTCCACGCGCCGGAACTGAACCGCATGGGCGCCTCCATCCGGGTGGAGGGCGGGGTGGCCATCATCAAAGGCGTGCCCCAGCTGACGGGCACCAGGGTGCGGGCCACCGACCTGCGGGCGGGGGCCGCCCTGGTGCTGGCGGCCTTGGCGGCCCGGGGCACCACGGAAATCGAAGGCGTCCACCACATCCGCCGGGGCTACGAACACCTGGTGGAAAAGCTCCGGGGCCTGGGAGCCGTGGTGTATGAAGGGGAGCCCGGGCAGCGGCAGGACGCCGCCCCGACCCGGGGCCTCCGACCCCCCTTGTTCTGATGCAGTCCTACTAAGGCGCTCAAAGGCCGTCCTGTCCCGGTTCTAAGACCGACGGGCCGGGACATACCATGGCTCCATGAATCCCATCCGCCGGCGGCACCGGTTCGGGGGCCCGTGGGGTCCTCTGCGTAGGTCCAACTCCCATAGAGCCGGAACCGGCCCTTGGCGGGGGCTGCTCCGGCTGCTCATGGCGGCCCTGGTCATCGGGGTGCTGGTGCTGGGCATCCCCCTCTACTTCGCCGGCATGGGACAGGCTCCCCAGGTGCCGGCCCCGCCGGCGCCCGCCGGCGGCGACCTGACGCTCCGGCTGTACCGGGATGATTTGGACGTCCTGGTGGAGCTGCCCCTGGAGGCCTATGTGGAGGGGGTGACGGCGGCGGAAATGCCTGCCGCCTTCCACCCCGAAGCCCTCAAGGCCCAGGCCGTGGTGGCCAGGACTTACGCCGTGCGCCGGCTGCCCTTCTTCGGAGGCCGGGGCTGTGACCGGCACCCTGAGGCCGATTTGTGCTCCGACCCGGCCACCGGCCAGGCCTACATGGATGAAGCCCAGATGCGCGACCGCTGGGGCCCCGTCCGCTACTGGCTCTACCGCCGCCGGATCCGCCAGGCGGTGCGGGAGACCCAGGGGGAGATCCTCGTCTTTGACGGTGGGCCCATAGATGCCGTGTACCATTCCACCAGCGGCGGCCATACGGAAAACGCCGCCGCCGTCTGGGGCCGGCATGTCCCCTACCTGGTAGGGGTGCCTTCCCCCCACGAAGAAGACTCACCCCGCTTCCTGCAGGAGTTCACCTTCACCGTGGCCGAGGTGGCCGCCCGCCTGGACATCCCCGCCGGCGTCATCCGGCGGGCCCTGGCGGCGGGTGAGGAAGTGATCACCGTTGTTGAGACGGGCGTTTCGGGCCGGCCCGTCACCTTGTCCATCGCCGGAACCACTATGGCCGCCACGGAGTTCCGTCAAAGGCTGGATCTGCCCTCCACTTGGTTCACCCACCGCTGGCACGACGGCCGCCTCACCCTGGAGGTGAGAGGCTACGGCCACGGGGTGGGCATGTCCCAATACGGCGCCCAGGGCATGGCCCAGGCGGGGTACGACTACCGGGCCATCCTGGCCCATTACTACCGAGGCGCCCGCCTGCGCCCCATGTTCATGGAGTAAGGGCCTCGGGCGCTGCTGCATTCCGGCGCCGCCCGGATCCGGCGCTGTCCGCGTTCCGGCCCCACCTGCATCCGGCGCTGTCTGCATTCCGGCCGAACTGCACCCGGCCGTATCTGCATAACCCCGGCACAATTGGAAAAAATATGCGCTGGGGTGATTTGTCACATGGTCAAGTCCAACTTTGACAGACCGGAAAAGGGTAGCCCACCGCCTGAGCCCATGTACCGGCGGCTCCGGCGGGCTCTGCAGGCCCGGGGGAGCACCGGCAGCCTGCTGGTGGCCGGCGCCCTCATGTTCGCCGTCGTATTCGCCCTTACTTTGTGGTGGCGGGCGGGGCAGCCCCAGAGCCCGCTGGAAGCGGACATGATCCACCAGGAGGCCCAGGTGGCGACGGAAGACGCTCTGGACCAGGCGCCGGATCTGGCGGAAACCACTGAGCCCGTGCCCGAAACCTTCCAGGAGCCGGCGGCCGCCGACCCGGCGGCACCGCCGCCCGAGGAGCTGGTCTGGCCCGTGTCGGGTGCAGTGGTCCAGGAATTCGGCTGGCAATATTCCGATACCATGGCGGAATGGCGCCATCACGGCGGCCTGGACATCGCCGCCGCCCCGGGCGATCCGGTGCGGGCGGTCTACGGCGGCACCGTCACCGCCGTCAGGCTGGATCCCGTTTGGGGCTGGACGGTGGAGGTAGAGCACAGCCCGGGCTACACCAGTCGTTACGCCGGCTGTGAGCGGGTGCTGGTGGAAGCGGGCGCCATGGTGGAGCAAGGCCAGCTCATCGCCTACGCCGGCGGCCCGGCGGGCTTGGAGGCCGGCGGCGATGCCCATCTCCATTTCGAACTGGTCTGGGACGGGGAAAAGGCGGACCCGGCGGCCCTGCTGCCCCGGCAGACCCCGTAGCCCGGACCGGGGGACCCTGACCCGGCAAGGCTTTTCTGCCGTCGCCCTGCATGTTCCCGGCCTTGGGGCATATAGATGCTACCAAAGCGACGGGGGCGAAGGGGGCGACGGTCTTGAAGGATCACATTTTCAGACGGGTGCTGGAGGTGAGTCAATACATCGCGCGCACCAAGGCCACCGTCCGGGAAGCCGCCCGAACCTTCGGCGTCAGCAAGAGCACGGTCCACAAAGATGTGACGGAGCGCCTTCCCCGGGTGGATGCCCGCCTGGCCTCCACGGTCCGTCAGGTATTGGAGTTGAACAAAGCCGAGCGCCACATCCGGGGCGGTGAGGCCACCCGGGTCAAGTACCTGGGTGAAAACCGGAGCGCCCAAGAAGCCTCGGGATGAAGCCCCTCGCGCCCCACCAGCCGGAATAGCTCATCTTATTGCCCATTGCCGCGCCGTTCCTGAAAGACTAACCCGTCAGATCCGGGCCTGGCCCGGCACTATTTGAGTTTTTGGACCTGGGGACCGGGTGGAGCACACGGGCTATGGGCCAAAATCTGCCTTATTCCCCGGCCTGATAGGCTAAATCGTGCCGATTGCCTTCCAGCCGGCCCAAAATCACCCTCAAAATATGAACCCCTACAAGCCAAAACCTCAAAACTTCACCCTATAGGCTCAGGAACGATATGCATTCATTTTGCGGATTCTCATTCTTCCACCCATAAGGAATCAAAACCAAGCCCATCAACAGTAAATTTTCAACGGACCCAGACTCCCGCCCCGCGGCCGATCCTAGGCTGCCGATCCTAGGCTGTCGGTTCTAATACGAAGATCTACTGAAGCAAGTCACCTTGTTGCCCATCCCGGCGCCCTTCCACAAAGAATGACGCATCAGATCCGGGCTTTGCCCGGCACTATTTGAGTTTTTGGATCTCGGGACCGGGCGGAGCAACTGGGCTATAGGCAAATATCTGCCTTTTTGCCGGGCTTGATGGGGGAAATTGTGCGGGTTGGGTTGCGGCGGGGCCGAATTTGCCCTCAAAATATGAACCGCTACAGCCCAAAAACTCAAAATCTCACCCTATAGGCTCAAGAAGTATACGTAATAATTTTGTGGATGCCCATTCTTTCACCCATAAGGCATCAAAACCAAGCCCATCAACAGGCATATTTCACCGGATACCAAGACCCGGCCGACCCGGCCGCAGCCCAGCCCTGGCTAATTTGAAGCAAGTCATTTTCCCACCACCCCTAAACCCGTGCCTGTTCCCTTCGATAACTAGAGATAACGGGGGGTGAGTGTGTGCTGCGGGGAGTTTATCAATCGGCATCGGCCTTGCTGGCCTTTCAAACCCGTCATGAAGCCCTGGCCACCAATCTGGCCAATCTCCAGACCACCGGTTTCAAAGCCTATCGCCCGGCTTTAGGCTCCTTTGCCCGCCTGCTGCTCCAGCGTCGCACGGGCAGCGGCGCCGAGGCGGTGGTGGGGCCCTTGGGCACCGATGTGGCGGTGGTGGGCGGCAAGACCGACACCGGCCAAGGCGCCCTGCGGGAGACGGGCCAGGAACTGGATCTGGCCATCTCCGGCGACGGTTTCTTCACCATCGGCACTCCTGAAGGCCCCCGGTACACCCGGGCGGGCCACTTCCACCGGGACGGGGAAGGGCGCCTGGTGACCCCTGAAGGGTGGTTCGTACTGGATGAGGGGGGAGACCCCCTGGAGGTAGGCTCTGACCCCGTGCGGGTGGACGGCGACGGCACCGTCTGGTCCGGGTCCCGCCGGATCGGCCGCCTGGGCCTGGTCCATTTCACTGAAGCAGAATTCCTGGAACGGGAGCCCACGGGCCTGTTCAACGCCGGTCCGGCGGCGGGAGAGATGGAGGCCGCCCCCGGCATCGTGCTCCAGGGTTTTCTCGAAGGGGCCAACGTGGACCCGGGCCAAACCATGGTGGACTTGCTGGCTACCTTCAGGGCCTACGAAGCCAACCAGCGGGCCCTGGAAGCCCAGGACGAGACTTTGCGCCGGGCCGTCAACGACCTGGCCCGCTTCTAGCCGGGCCTGAGCCATGAGCATGAGACACGGGCCTGAAGGATAGGGAGGGCGAACCCCTTGCGAGCGTTATGGATCGGCGCCACCGGCCTGACCGCCGCCCAGACAAAAATCGACACCCATGCCCACAATGTGGCCAACATCAACACCGTCGGCTTCAAGGGGAAGGACGTGCTGTTCAGCGAGGCCATGCACCGGCAGGTGCACCGCCCCAACCGGCCGTCCACCCAGGTCCCCGGGGCCCTGGAGCCGCAGTCCATCGGCGGGGGCGCCCTGGCCGTAGGCACCCGCACCGACTTCCGGCCGGGAGCTTGGCTCACCACGGGGCAGGACTGGCACCTGGCCATCCAGGGGGACGGCTTTTTCGTCGTAGGTTTTGAGGCCGCCCCCGACGGCCGGGCCTACACCCGGGCCGGCGAATTCCGCGTGGACCGGGACGGCCGGGTGGTGGACCCCTGGGGCAACCCCCTCCTGGCCGACAACGGCCGCCCCATAACGGTGCCCCGGGATGCTGTCCAGGTGACGGTGCAGCGGGACGGGCGGATCTTCGCCCAGATGGACGACGGGGATCAGCGGTCCTTGGGGCGCCTGCGCCTGGCCCGCTTTGTCAACCCCGAAGGGCTGGCCTCCCTGGGCAACGGCCTTTTCGTCGACACCGAGGCCAGCGGCGAGCCCCAGCTGGTGAACCCCGGCGGCAGCGACCTGTACATCCAGCAAGGGGCCTTGGAAAGCGCCAATGTGG
>DATGRI010000047.1 GCA_035303785.1 Sphingobacteriaceae bacterium | reverse complement strand
CCCCTGATCCTCGTATATTGGGGCGTGCGCGGAATTCGGGACGCCGCGAGGCAGCCGGGGGCCGCCATGGTGGCCGTCATCAACGCCGGCGTAGCCGCCGTCGGCTTGCTGCTGCTGGCCGGCAACTTCGGCTGGGTGGCCATAAGCTTGGGCGAAATTTTCCGCATTGCCCTGCCCATCTTGGTCATCCTGGCCGGCATCGCACTGCTCCGGGCGGCCCGGGGCTTCACCGGGGGAACCACCCACTGGGCCGTCCTCAGCGGGCTGGAAATCGGCAAGACCCCCTTTAGACTGGAGGACAGCGCCTACCTGGCCCTGATGGGCAGCGGCAGCCTGGATTTAACCCAGGCCGAAATCACCCAGCCGGAGGTAAACCTGCACTGCATGGCCATTATGGGCGGCTGGGAGATCAAAGTGCCCCAGGACTTCCGCGTGGACGTCATGGCAGAAACCCTCTTGGGCGGCTGTGAAGTGTTCGGTGAAGGAACAGGGGGCATCCTGGCCCGCAAGCACATCCCTGCCGCTGAGGGTGACGGGCCGTTGATCCGGCTCCGGGTGCAGGTGTTGATGGGCGGCGTGGAGGTCAAGCGGGCTTAGTTCCGCCAGTCACCTGGTTCCGGGCAGGCAGGCCTATCCCGGGCAGTTTTAGTCGGTGCGGCCGGGCTCAGGTTGCATCAGGGCGACGCCGCTGCTGGTGCCCAGACGGGTGGCGCCGGCGGCCACCAGGGCCCGGGCCTGTTCTGCCGTGCGGATGCCGCCGGAGGCCTTCACCTGGGCCTGCGGATGGGCCAGGCGGTACAGATGGGCCACCATTTCCGGGGTGGCCGGCGGGCCGGTTCCCGTGCCGGTCTTCAGGAAATGGGCGCCGCCTGCCAAGACGCTTTGGGCCGTGGCGTCGAGGGTTTCTTCGTCCAGGAGCCCCGCTTCCAAGATCACCTTGATGATGACCGACGGGCCGGCGGCCTCCACCAAGTTGCGCGTATCTTCGGTGATGCCCCGCCAATCTTTTTCCATTACCAAAGGAAGAGGTACAACCACATCCAGTTCGCCGGCGCCGGCGGCCACGGCCGCGGCGGCGGCGTGGGTGCGGGCTGAGGGCAGCCCGGCGCCGTGGGGGAAGTCGATGACGGCGGCCAGCTTGACCGGCGTGCCGGCCAGCTGCGCCCGGCACAGGGGCAGCCAGCGGCTATGGACGCAAACGGCATAAAAATTGTAGGCCACCGCTTCCCGGCACAGGCGGATGATGTCTGCCGCCGTAGCGGTGGCGGTGAGCAAGGTATGGTCGATGTAGCGGGCCAGGTCATTCTCCTGCATGGTCGTTTGCTCCCGGCTGTTTTGGTTCCCGTTTCAATGGCAATTCGATGATGCCGCTGAACAGAGGCACTAGGGCCAGCCGGCCGAACACCGCTAGGGCGCCTTGAATGGCCCAGCCGATGATGAGGGCGCTGATGATGGTGCCGACGCCCACCGGGCCGCCGATGAGCCAGCCCAGCAGCAGGGCGGTGCCTTCCAGCATGGTGCGGACGATGCCCACCTGCCAGCCCGTAAGCCGGGACAGGCCCAGCATGAGGCTGTCCCGGGGCCCGGCCCCCAGGTTTGCGGTGACGTACCAGGCCGAGCCGATGCCCAGGACGATGGAGCCGCCCACCAAATACCCGTAGCGGGTGCCGGTGGGGGATACGCCCAAGGCGTGGCTGACGGCTGCCGGCATGGGTATCAGGTTCCAGAGCAGGATGGCGTCGATCATCAGGCCGACCACTACCATGTTGATGACGGTGCCTATCCGGGGCCGGATTCCCATGAAAGCCGACAAGATCACCAGGACGACCCCCACAAAGATGGAAGCGACGCCGAAGCTCAGGGGTGTGTTCAAGGCTATGCCTTCATGGAGCACATCCCAGGGTGACAAGCCCAGCCTGGCCAGGCGGGTCAGGTCGACCCCGTAAGCCAGGACGAAAGCACCCAGGGTGAAATGGATCAGCTTGCCGATGAGCAGCACCATGGGCGGCTTGCTCTGTTGCCGGTCACCTTCGTTTATTGCTGCAAACGGCCCGGGGCCGGCGGCCTTATCCGGGGTAACTGCCTGATCTGTCAGGGAATTCGACCTCCAATGATTCAATGCTGCGTTGCATGCGGAGTGGACTAGGCCGGGTCGCAAGCGGCATCCGTCACCGCTACAAACTCTTGGCCCGCCCCAGCCGCAAGGTGCCGCCGTGGACGGCCCGGGCATCCAGTATGGTGATGAACGCTTCGGGATCGGCTTGGCGGGCGGCGGCCAGCAGCTGGGCGATGCCCCGGCGGGGAGAAGTGACCAGCAGGACGGAACGCTCGCCGTCCCGGCCTTCCCCCTTGATCACCGTCACCCCGTAGCCTTCGGCCCGCAAGGTATCCCGCAGCAAGGCGGCGGCTTCGGGACGGCGGGGAATGATTTGCACCGAGCTTACCCCAAGGGCAATCTTCTCCTCAACCCACTGGCCCACGAACACGCCCGTGGCGAAGCCCAGGGAGTAGACGACGACTTTGAGGGGGTTGTCCAGGCCGCTCAACACCCGGGACAGAGCCGTCACCCAGATTATGATTTCAAAGAAGGAAATGGCGGCCGCCAGGCTGCGCCGCCCCCGCACCATCATCATGAAGCGGATGGTGCCCAGGGACACGTCGGCCACCCGGGCGCCGAAGATGAAAAGGTAATCCAAGGCCAGGACCAAACCGGGATGCATGCTGCCGACCTCCCAGCCGCAAGACCATTCCTTGTCTCATCCTTCGCTGATGGGAGCGGCGGCCCTTTCGGCACGAAGGTGGGCGCCGCCTTCCGGCGAAGAGGGTAGCAGTGGCAACGAAAGGGTGGCTGCAGTGCCTGAACGGGAACAATATCACAATCAGAATGTGGACGACCAAGGCCAGGCCGCCGGCAGGGAACCCAGCGGCACCGGCCCTGAACTCAACGCCAACACCGCCGGCCCGGGCAATTCCGGTCCCTTGAGCGGCGTGCGGGTCATAGAGCTGGGCACCTTGCTGGCCGGGCCCTTCGCCGGCCGCATGCTGGCCGACTTCGGCGCCGAAGTCATCAAAGTGGAACCGCCCGGCCGGGGCGACCCCCTAAGGGACTGGGGCCAGAACCAGTACCAAGGCCGCACCTTGTGGTGGCCCATCCAAT
>DATGRI010000046.1 GCA_035303785.1 Sphingobacteriaceae bacterium | reverse complement strand
CGGAAGCCGCCATCAACTTGATCAAACGTGACGGCAAGTGGCTCATTGCGGCCGACAATGACGAACTCGGCAATGCAGTGACTGGCGGTGCCGTCGACTACTTCGACAAGCTGTTTGGACCTGCTGAAAAAGAGAATGAGGATGTGGAAGAGGAAGAGGCAGCCTAAATCCAGCTAACGGAATATGGTGTCGGCGAACCTATTACCGTCCCTTCTTCGGCATTAACACGATTGTTCGGCCAACCTGAACTCAAAGGCGAAATTGTTGTGACCATCGATAACTACGAGTTCACGTCAGCCATCGAGGACGCTTTTACGTTCCGGGGCACCTACGAGCCCAGGGGAACGTTCCTAGTAGTGGTTTACTCGGTCACAAATGAACTCAACGTGGAAATCCAGCCCTCCACACAAATCTCTAATGAAGTCTACATAACGGATGCCCGGGGGCGCCGATGGGAGAAGGCAGACTACACCGGTGACTATGGGGGCATCAGCGGCAGCGCAGCAGTAGCCAGAGATCACCGCCAGCCAGAAGAATTTGTGCCACCGGGCTTCACTAACACCACGGCAGTTGTCTTCGATCTGCCCCCCAACGCCACCGACGGCTTGGCACTAGTATGGGAGGAAGCCGGGATTCGGATCCCCCTTGGGGCTGACTAGGCCGGCTTCGACCAGTTCAGATCCCAGGTGTAGCCGAACCTGTCCCTGACCTTGGCGTACTTGGCGCCCCAGAAGGTGTCGTCCAGTTCCATCAGGACGGTGCCTTCGGCCCGGAGGCCGTCGTACAGCCGGTTGATTTCTTCCTCGCTTTCACATTGGATGGTGAGGGAGAGGCCGCGGCCGCGCTCGTCCGGCAGAGGCTCCGTGGAGTCGGACAGCATGATCTGGAAGTCGCCTCGCTGCAGGTGGCAATGGATGATGTAGCCGTCCGGGGCGGGGACGCCGGCATCGGCGTACGTCCGGATGCCCACGTTCTCCAGCCCGAATAGGTTGGCGTAGAAGTCCGCCGCCTCCTGGGTTTCGCCGTTGAACATCATGTAGGGGATGATGGAACCCTTCATGCATTCCCCTCCTTTGGCCGGAATGCGTCAATTTCGCTGATAATAATTATGTCATTGTGGCCCCATGCAAGGAGTAATTGAACATGCACTTTTGCTCGGAATTCTCCCGCCGCCAAGGCGAGGATCCCGCGGGCACAGCGCCTTTCGCCCAGCACCACATCATCGTGGAAATTCCCTTGCCCTGGCCGGCCGACGTGTTCACGGCGCCGGCCGTGCCGCCGGGCTTGGCGGAGGTCTTTCGGCAGGCTCGGGCGGCAGGTGTGACCTTGCGCACCAACGCCATGGCCCCGGACCCAGAATATTCCCGCTCCGGTTGGACCCGGGTGTTCCATTTCCGGCAGCCGGCACCGCCCCTGCAGGCCTATATGAAGGAAGAGTACCTGGTGCCCACGGAGCAGACAGCCGGCTTGGCGGCGGCCCTGCTGGCCCCGGCCACCACCCACGCCCAGGGGAGCGGCGCCCCTAGGGAGGCGGCCGCTTTTCACCGTTATCGCCAGAACACCGACCACATCCGGGAACTGATGGTCTGCACCCACGACGAACGGGACGCCTGCTGCGGCCGGTTCGGCGCCTCCCTATACGAAATGCTGCGCCGGGAGGCGGCACCGGCGCCCGCGACAGGGGCGGCGAAGGGGGCAGGCAACGGGACGAACAAGGCCGTCCGGGTCTGGCGGGTGAGCCATATGGGCGGCCACCGGCTGGCGCCCACCCTCATGGACATGCCCGAAGGCCGGTACTGGGGCCATCTGACCCCCGATGCCGCCCGGCAGCTTCTTCACCGCACCGGGCCGGTGGAAAACCTGCGGCGTCACTATCGTGGCTGGGCGTTGCTGGGGGATCCGCTGCTGCAGGTGGCCGAGAGGGAAGCCTTCATCCATTACGGCTGGCCGTGGCGCCGGCGGGCCGTCACCGGGACCGGCGTAGACGGGTCGACGGTGTCCCTGGCATTCACCGGCCCCGGCCCCAACGACAGGGGCACCCTGCAAGCCGGGGTGGAGGAATTGCCGCCGGTGCCCACCATCACCTGCAGCGACCCGGAGCCCAAGGGCCGGGCCCGTCAATTCCGGGTCACCCAGGTCCAGGTGCAGGACGGGGCGACCGGCCGGCGGCCCACGGACCTCAGCGCACCAGCCGGGTAGCGTACAGCACCACCAGCAGGGCCAGCAGGGCGGTGATGCGGGCCAGCCAACTGGCGGTCCGGCGCAGCTTCTCGTCGCTGCCGCCAGCGGCCAAGGCTCTGGCCGAGGCGGGACCTACATAAAAATCATGGAGAGCGCTGACCACCACCATCAAGGCGAAAAAGATCAGCTTGATGCCTAGGGCCGCTCCAAAGCCGGTTCGGAAAAAGGAGCCGTCCAGGACGCTGGCCACCGTGGCGCCCCGGGCGCCGGCCTGCAGGGTGCCCGTTACCACCAGGAGCACCAAGACGGCATACCCCAGGGCGCGGAAACGCCGCCCCAAGGCATCCAGCAAGGCGCCCCGCTTGTCCGGCGGCAGGGAGCGGGTGGCCGGCACCGCCACAAAGCCCAGGAACAAGATGCCCCCAACCCAGATGACGGCGCCCACCACGTGAAGATAGACCAGCACATGAAAGAAGGACCACTTCATTTCCGGCTCCCCCAAGGGCAGTAAATCACGTTGCTCCTGGGAGCGGCAAGTTAAGGGCCCGGTGCTGGGCTGGGAGACCAACGGCCGTCCACGGCCCCAGACCGGCTGACCGGCGGCGCCCCAGGCCCCGACAGGCGACAGGGATTGCCCCGTCGAGGGCGTAATCAGCCTGCAAGGACGTAAAGGGGGAGTTCAGCCGATGCGCACTTTGGATCTGCAGACGTACAGCGACCTCCATCCTGCGGCCAACCTGGCCCTGGGCAGCCTGGACTTCGGCCGTTCCCGCCTCAGGGCCGCCCTGAGGGATCTGCCCGAGGAGCACCTGTTCATCAAGCCGGAAAACTTCAAGAATTCCATCGCCACCCTGGTGAACCACATCGCCGCCATCGAGGTGTCCTTCAGCCACCGCATCATGGGCAAGGATGTGCCGGCGGACCTGGCGGCCCGTTTCCTGCTGGACCAGCCCCAGCAGCCCCTGCCCGAGCCGGCGGGCGTCACCATGGAAGAACTGGAGGACCGGCTGGCCACTTCCTTCCAATATGTTTATGAAGCCTTCAAGACCATCACCGACGCCGACCTGGAGCGGCTCATCCCCATCACCGAAAAGTGGAGCTACTCGGTCCAGTGGATGATGGGCCTGCTGCCCGTCCATCAGTTTCTCCACATCGGCCAGATCCAGATGCTGCGGAATAACCTGCCGTCATGAGCAACGTCCGGCCAGCAGTCTAATTAGCCGCCATTTTGACCCCGGTGCTGCTGGAGCGGGCCGGCTGGACCGAGGCCTCGGGCTCCAGGTCGTGCTTCAGATGGTTGATGGCGATGGCCGCCTCGGTGAAACCCACGGCGATCAACTCGATCTTGCCGGGGTAGCTGACCACGTCGCCGGCGGCATACACCCGCTCCAAGTTGGTGGCCATGGTGGGGCCCACCTGGATCTTGCCGTCTTCGATCAGCAGGCCCCAGTCGTTCACCGGGCCCAGGTCCGAATGGTAGCCAATACACACGATGACCTCGTCGCACGGCACCGTGGTGATGTCGCCCGTTTCCAGATCCTTGACGTCCACCGCCTCCAGGCGGTCGTTGCCGCGGCAGCCGGTGATCTCGCATGGGGTCAAGATCTTGGCCGGCGAGCGCCGCAACCGCTCAACGCTTTCCTCCATGGCCCGGAAGGCGTTGCGGCGATGCACCACGGCCACGTCGTCGGTCACTTCCATGGCCGTCAGGGCCCAGTCCACCGCTGCATCGCCGCCGCCCACCACCACGACCCGGCGGTCCCGCAAGTCGGCCAGGTTCTTGATGCCGTACATGACGCCCCGGCCGGTGAAGTCGTCCAAGGCGGCCAGGGGATGGCGGCGGGGCCGGAAGGCGCCGATGCCGGTGGCGATGAGGATGCCCCGGGTGGCTACGCTGCTGCCGTCGGAAAGGTCCAGGTGATACAGATCATCGAGCCGTTCCACCTTCTGCACCGTGCAGCCGGTGCGAAACTCGGCCCCTGTGGAGCCGCCCTGCTCGATGAGCCGCTGCACCAGTTCGCCGCCGCGGATTTTCACAAAGCCCGGCACGTCGTAGATCCACTTCTCCGGATAAAGAATGGCCGGCTGGCCCCCCAGCCGGTCCAAGCTTTCCACTAAAAGAGTTCGCATGCCCCGCAGTCCCGCGTAAAAGGCTCCGAAGAGACCCGTCGGGCCACCGCCTACAATCACGCAATCGTAGGGAGTGGAGGTTTGGTGGTCGACCATGACGCTCCTCCTTCGGCTTCGTAATTGGCCTTCAGGAACAAGCACAAATTAAGCCAGCCACAAAACGCCAACAGTTCAATCTCATGGTACTGACGGCGGGCGCGGGGGGTAAATCGGGCAGGCGTCGGAACGGAATCGGCTCCTGTCCCTATAGGCCCTTCTGCTAGCATGGTAGGCAAGGGGGGCTGTCAACTTGGCTGCTGAGCGGAGCAGGGCCGCCGCTTCCTTGTGGGTGGCCTACGCCATAGTCTTCATTGCCTTTACCGACAACTTCTCCATGCTCCCTACCATCGGTCCCTACACCCAGCACTTGGGCGGCACCGCCCTGGCCATGGGCGTGGCCGTGGCGGCCTACTCGGCCAGCAACCTGCTGTTCAACGTGTTGGGCGGCGTGCTCCTGGACCGGGCGGGGCGACGCAGGCTGCTCCTGCTGGGGCTGGCCGTCGCTTCTTTGTCTATGGCCGCCTACGCCGGCGCCGGCACCGTGAGCAACCTGCTCCTCATCCGGCTGCTCCACGGGGCCGCCGGCGGGATTCTGGTCCCGGCGGTGTTCACCATGATCGCCGACGTGGCGCCCTTGACCCAGCGCTCCCAGGCCATGGGGCGGGCCGGCGCCCTCATCGGCAGCGCCGCCGTCATCGCGCCGGCCATGGCAGGGGGGCTGCGCCAGGCCGCAGGCTTCAACGCCGTCTTCTACGTAGGCGCCCTGCTGCTGGCCATCGGTTTTGTGGCGGCCACCTTCAAAATGCCCGAAACTCGACGGCCCGGAGAGCAGGAGGGAACGCCCGCAGGCCAGGAGCCTGAGGCCGGCGCCATGCCGGCGGGCGGGCTGGCGGCGCCTTATTGGGGCATTTTCATCTTGACCTTCACCATGGGCACCTTGACGGCTTTCCTGCCCCGCACCGTGGAATCCCTGGGTTACCAGGCAGGGGTGACCGGCCTCATGTTCACCGCTTTCGGCCTCATGGCCGCCTTCGTCATGATGAGCGCCCTGGCCCAGACGGTGGACCGGCGGGGGCTGCTGCCGCCCACCGGCTGGGGCCTGGCCCTGGCCGCCGTCAGCCTGGCGATCTTGGGCGTGGCTGACCACATCGGCTGGATCCTGGCCGCCTGCACCTTGTTCGGGTTTGGCTACGGGCTCATCTTCCCCGCCACCTCGGGACAGGTGGCCCGCATCGCCCGGGCTACCGGCCGCGGCCGGGCCTTCGGTGTGTACTACGCCATCTTCAGCCTGGGCGTCATCGCCGGGGCGCCCGCAGGCGGGCTGTTCCAGTCGGGCGCACCCTTGGTGGGCAGTCCATACTTCCCGGCCTTCCTCGCCAGCATGGCCGGCATCGCCGTCCTGGCGGCCCTGGTGCGCTGGCTGCCGGGCGAGGAAGGACCCCCGGCAGCGGCCGCGGCTTCTTGTCAGCCTCTCCGGCGGTGACTTACCATGGGTGCTGTGATGACAGACTTGCATTCAAAGGAGGGCCCACGGTGACCAGGCGACGGGTGCTGATTCTCGGGGCGGCAGGGCGTGACTTCCATAACTTCAACATGGTTTACCGCAACAATCCCGATTTCGAAGTGGTAGGCTTCACCGCCACCCAGATTCCCGACATCGCCGGGCGCCGGTACCCGGCGGTTCTGGCCGGGGAACTGTACCCCGACGGCATCCCCATCTACGACGAAGCGGACCTGGCGGACCTGGTGCCCCAGCTGCAAGTGGACGAAGTGGTGCTGGCTTATTCGGACATCTCCCACCTGCAGGTGATGCACCTGGCGTCTATCGCCCTGGCGGCCGGCGCCGACTTCACCCTCCTGGGCCCCAACAGCACCATGCTGGAGTCCCGGCGCCCGGTGGTGGCCATCTGCGCCGTCCGCACCGGGGCCGGCAAGAGCCAGACCTCCCGCAAGGTGGTGGAAATCCTCCAGTCCCTGGGTCAGCGGGTGGTGGCCATCCGCCATCCCATGCCCTACGGCGACATCGCCGCCCAGCGGCTCCAGCGCTTCGGCAGCCATGAGGATCTGGACCGGCACCAGTGCACCATCGAGGAGCGGGAAGAGTACGAACCCTACATCGAGCGGGGCGTGGTGGTCTACGCCGGCGTGGACTACGCCGAGATCCTGGCCGCCGCCGAAGAAGAAGCCGACGTCATCGTGTGGGACGGCGGCAACAACGATTTCAGCTTCATCCGCACCAACTTGTACATCACAGTGGCCGATCCCCACCGGGTGGGGCACGAGTTGTCCTACCATCCCGGGGAGACCAACCTGCGTATGGCCGACGTCATCATCATCAACAAGGTGGACAGCGCCGCGCCCGAGGCTGTGGAACAGCTTCAGGCCAACATCGCCCAGGCCAATCCCAAGGCAGCCGTCATCGCCGCTGCCTCGCCCATCACCGTGGACGACCCGGTGCAGATCCGGGGCAAGCGGGTGCTGGTGGTGGAGGACGGGCCCACCCTCACCCACGGGGAGATGGCCTTCGGGGCGGGCACTATCGCCGCCCAGCGCCTGGAGGCCGGTTCCCTGGTGGATCCGCGGCCCCATGCAGTGGGCTCCATCGCCGCCGCCTTCGAGGAATATCCTCATATAGGCACCGTGCTGCCGGCCTTGGGGTACGGGCGCCGTCAACTGGAAGAGCTGGAGGCCACCATCGCCGCCTGCCCGGCGGACATCGTCCTGGCGGCCACGCCCATCGACCTGGGCCGCCTCATCAACCCCGGCAAGCCCATCCTGCGGGTGCGCTATGAACTGGATCCCCAGTCGGGGCCCGACCTGACGCAGCTCATCCGGCAGGCTTTGTCTCTCTGACAGATGGGAACCCACAGCACCGGGCCCGGGCCCGGGACCCTGCCCGGCGTTGCCGGCGGGCCCTGTGTCCGTTTGGAGAACGTCACCGTCCGGCGGGGCCATCGGCCCGTTCTGACGAACATTGACTGGCTGGTGGAGCCCGGCCGCCATTGGGTGGTGCTGGGCCCCAACGGCTCCGGCAAGACCAGCCTGCTCCACGTTATCTACGGCAATTTGTGGCCCTACAAGGGGGAGGGGACGGTCACCGTCCTGGGGCAGCGCCTGGGCGCCTGCGATATCCAGCAGGTGCGCCGTGCCATGGGCTGGGTGAGTTCCGCCCTGCACCAGCGCTTCCCCGCCGGCTTCACCGGCCTGGACATCGTGTTGACGGGGAAGTTCGCCACCACGGGCTTGTGGCGGCCCTTCGCCCGGGCCGTCACCGACCAGGACCGGGAGCAGGCCCTTGACCTGCTGGCCCGCTTCCAATGCGGGCATCTGGCCCGGCAGCCCTACGGCGCCATGTCCCAAGGAGAGCAGCAGCGCATCCAACTGGCCCGGGCCTTGATGGCCCGGCCCCGGCTCCTCATGCTGGACGAGCCCTGTGCCGGCCTGGACTTCGTGGCCCGGGAGCAGTTCCTGGCCATGGTGGAGGAAGTCTTGACCCGACCCGACGGGCCCACGGTCATCTACGTCACCCATCACGGGGAGGAAATCCTGCCCGCCTTCGCAAACCTGCTTCTGCTATCCCAAGGCCGGGTGGCAGCCCAGGGGCCCACGGAGCAGGTGTTGACGGGGGAGGCGTTGAGCCGGGCCTACGGGGTGCCCATGGAGGTTCACCGGCACGGCGGCCGGCCCGTCATCACCCTGGCCCGGGGCGGCCTCGACCGGGATCGCGACCGGGAGCACGCCCGGCAGCACGCCCGGGATCGCGCCCGGCAGCAAGGCAAGGATGACGGCCCATGAACCAGCGACCTATCAGAAATTTCGTCGCCGGGTTGTGCCACCCGAAGCGGCCCCAGCGCCTGCCCTTGCGGGCGGTGGGCGAGGAGTGGTCGGTGGAATATCAAGCCAGCAGGCAACCCGGAGTCACCCTCCGGCAGGTAGGCCCCGGCCGCCTGCTCATAGAAGGCAGGATCGGATCCAGTTCCCTCTGCCGGGAGGCCCTGCGCCGCTGGCTGAAGGCCAAGGCAAGGCAGGTCTTGGTGCCTCAGCTGCACCAACTGGCCCGACAGCACGGCTTCCAGTTCGCCCGGGTGCAGATCCGCTGCCAGAAGACCCGCTGGGGCAGCTGCTCCACCCGGGGCACCATCAGCCTGAACTTGAAGCTCCTCTTCCTGCCGCCGGCCTTGGTGGAGCACGTCCTCATCCACGAACTCTGCCACACCGTCCACATGAACCATTCCCAGGCCTTCTG
Source organism: Sphingobacteriaceae bacterium (assembly GCA_035303785.1). Lineage (GTDB taxonomy): Bacteria > Bacillota > Sulfobacillia > Thermaerobacterales > RSA17 > DATGRI01. The sequence goes on along the minus strand of DATGRI010000046.1, from coordinate 768 downwards.
GAACCTGGTGAGCCGGTGCGATCCCCATATGAAAGAAAACCGGGCGGCCATGAAGCAGGCCTTGAACTACGTGCCCGCTTGGCTGTGAACGCCCCGGTCAACGCCCCGGTCAACGCCCCGGTGAACGCCCCGTTGGATGGCTCGCTGCCCGCTGAGCAACATGACGCCGGCCATTTCGTCAGGACCAGCTCCCGGGAAGGAGCCGGAGCCGGTGAAAAGCTGCTGTTGATGGGCTTGGTTCTGATTCCTTATCAACTACAAAATGCGGTTCCGCAAAAAGCTGCGCATAAATTCTGGGCTCAGCGTGCTACATTTTGAGTTTTTGGACTGTAGGGGATCAAATTTTGAGGTCAAATTCGGCCTGGTCGGAACCCAATACGCACAATTTCCCCCATCAAGCCCGAAAACAAGGCAGAATTTGGCCTATAACCCAGGCCCTCCACCCGGCTAAAAGATCCAAAAACTCAATTAGTGTAGAACAAAGCCCGGATCAGATGCGTCACACCTTGCGGAACAGCACCGGGATGGGCAACAAAGTGACTTCCTTCAACAAATCTTCATATTGGAACAGGAAGCCGAAGGCCAGGCCAGCCTGGTGGATGGCTCACTGGCCGCTGAGCAGCATGACGTCGGCCATTTCGCCCAGGATCAGCCGCGGGCTAGGAGCCGGGACCGGTTAAATTTTTCTGCTGTTGGGCTTTGTTCTCATTCCTTATGGGTGAAAGTATGGGAATCAGCAAATTGAATGTATATTGTTCCTGAGCCTAT
>DATGRI010000045.1 GCA_035303785.1 Sphingobacteriaceae bacterium | reverse complement strand
CGGCTCCTGATTTCGCCCCGGAAGCTGGCCTGAGGCTGTCCGGCCGGCTGCTGGCCGCCGGAGGGGGACGGTGGCGACTGGAAGTGAACAAAGCCTATGGATTGGCTTGTCAACCGGCGGGTGCTGGGTGCACTGGCGGCCATGCTGGCCGTCATCGTGATGGTGAGCATTACCCTGCGGGAACGCACCTATCTGACGGCTGTTGAAGAGTGGTTCCACGATACTTTGGCGCCCCTGACCACCGTGGTCCACAGCGGCATCGAAGCTGTAACCGACACCACTTCAGCCCTGGCGGAACTGTCCCGGCTGCGGGAGGAAAACCAACGCCTCCGGGAGGAGGTGGAGCGGCTGGCCGCCGCCGAGCGCCGGATCGACGACCTGGAGGCGGAGGTGCATCGTCTCCAGAGCCTTTTGGGGCTTCAGCGGCGGGTGCCGCCCGTCAGCGGGGCGGCCCGCATCATCGGCCGGTCCCCCAGCAACTGGTTCGAAACCGTTACCTTGGATGTGGGCCGGGCCGACGGTATCCAGCCCGACTCGGTGGTGGTCAACCCCCGGGGCGTGGTGGGCCGGGTGATCCGGGTGACCGACCGGACGGCCGTCGTCATGCTGCTGACCGACGCCCAGACCAGCGTGGGAGCAACCGTCACCCGCTCCCGGTATTCGGGCATAGTGCTGGGCGGGCACCGCCAGGCCGGGCGCCTGCTGATGCGCTTTTTCGACTACAATGCCGACGTGCGCCCCGGTGACCGGATAGTGACCTCGGGCTTGGGGGACGTGTTCCCGCCGGGCTTGGAACTGGGGCAGGTGGAACTGGTGGAGCGGGATCCCGTCCGCCTCCGCCTGCTGGCCACCATCCGGCCGGCGGTAAATTTCGACCGCCTGGACGAGGTTTTGATCCTGGAGCCCTGGTCGCCGGAAGGGGATGCCGGCGGCCCGGCGGCCCCGGAGCCCCCTGACCAGGAGCCGGAGGAGGAGCCTTAAATGCGCCGGCATATATGGCTCGGCCTGACGGCCCTGGTGCTGATGCTCCTCCAGACTACGGTGTTTCCTTTCATCAAATTGCTGGGCGCGGGCCCCGACGTGGCCATGATCTTTTCCGTCCTGCTGGGTTTTTTGGGGGGCGCCCCCGTAGGGGTGGCCGGGGGCCTGGTGTCCGGCCTGTTCCTGGATTTGTGGCAGGGCCGCTTCCTGGGCCTCCATATGTTCCTAAAAGCCGCCGGCGCCTATGCCGGCTACCTGGTGGGGCGGCAGGTGTACCGGGAAAACGCCACGGCGGCCTTTTCCCTGGTGGCGGGGGCGGTGTTCGTCCAAGAAGTGTTCATCTTCCTGCTGCTGCGGGCCATAGGCGTGCCCTTTCCCTTGTTCCGCGCCTTGTACTACGTCATCCTGCCCGGCCTGCTCTACAACCTGCTCCTGACGCCCCCCGTCTACCTGGCCTTGTATGCCGCCACCGCCAAGCTGCCTGGGGAGATGATGAGCGGTGAGTCGTGAAACCCGCCTGAGACGCATCCACCTGCTGCTGCTGGCCTTTGCCGTGGGGGTGGTCCTCCTGGTGGGCCGCCTGGTGCAGCTGCAGGTCATCCACGGGGCCGAACTGGAAGAGCAGGCCCGCCGCCAGCGGATACGGCCCGTCATCACCCCGGCGCCCCGGGGCCAGATCTTTGACCGGTCGGGCCGGCTCCTGGTGGGCAACCGGCCGGCCTTCGTAGCTTCTCTGGTTTACACCGGCGAAACCATGGATTCCGAAACCCAGGCCCTGCTGGCGGAACTGCTGGACCTGGATCTGGAGGAAGTGGAGCAGGCGGTGGCCCAGTTGAACCGGGAGCCATTCTGGCCGGTGCGCCTTAAGGTGGACCTGACTCCCGAGGAGCACACCCGCCTGGAGGAGGCGCGGCACCGGCTGCCGGGGGTCATCGTGGAAACCTTGCCCATCCGCTGGTATCCCTATGGCGAGGTCATGGCCCACGTTCTGGGCCATGTCCAGGCGGGGGATGCCTGGAGCGTCACCGGCGCCGCCGGCATCGAAGCCTCCTTCAACGGTCCCGTGGAGCGGGACGGCCAATCCTTCCCGGGCCTGACGGGAACGCCGGGCCAGCAGGTGGTGGAAGTGGACGCCTTGTTCCGCCCCCACCGGGTCCTGCTGGAGGAAGATCCGGTGCCGGGCCACGACGTGGTTTTGACTTTGGATGCCCGCCTCCAGGCGGCGGCGGAGGAAGCCCTGCGGGAGTCCATGGAAAGCCTGCGGGCCAGCCGCGGGTCGCCCTGCCCCTGCCCGGCGCCCGCCGGGGCGGTGGTGGTGCAGGAAGTTTCCACGGGAGCCATCCTGGCCATGGCCTCCCAGCCCGCCTTTGATCCCAACGTGTACACCCTGCGGCCCTTCCTGCCCCCCGGATCCCAGCGGCGGCAGGAGTTGGATGAGTGGCTGGCCAGCTACCAAACGGATCAGGATCCCGCCTGGAACCGGGCCATCCAGGCCCGCTACCCGCCGGGCTCGGTGTTCAAGCTGGTCACAGCCCTGGCGGGACTGGAGAATGACCTGGGCTCCTTGAGCCTGTACTGCTCCGGCAGCTTCACCTACGGCCGCCGCACCGTGAGGGACTGGCGGCCCCACGGCTCCGTCGGCCTGGCCGAGGCCATCGGCGAATCGTGCAATGTCTACTTCTGGACCGTGGGCACCCGGGTCGGGGTGGAGGCCATGGGAGCGGCTGCGGGCCAGGTGGGCCTGGACGGGCCATCGGTGATGCAGGATCTGCCCGAAGCGGTGGCGCCTCGCTTCCCCCATGAAGGGGACGCCCTCAACGTGGCCATCGGCCAGGGGGAGCACCTGTACTCGCCCCTCCACGTGGCCGGCATGGTGGCCACCCTGGCCTCCGGGGCCCAGATGCGCCCCTATGTGGTGGAGCGGGTCGTGGACGGGGATGGCAATGCGGTGTACGAGGCCCGGCCGGAAGTGTTGGGCGTGCTGAATATGCCGCAGGAGCAGCTGGAGCAGATCCGTGCCGGCATGCGGGCCACCACCGGCTTCCTCCGGGGCCGGAGCGGCACGGCCTACGGCTCCTTCCGGGATGCGCCCTATGTGGCCGCCGGCAAGACGGGCACCGTGGAGCGCCAGGGCCGGCCCTCCAGCCATAACCACGGCTGGTTCGCCGGCTATGCCCCGGCCGGTCCCGGCGAGAAGCCGGAGATCGCAGTGGCGGTCATCGTGGAGGGGGGCGGCGGCGGCGCCCGGGCGGCGGCCCCTGTAGCCCGCCACATCATGGACGTCTATTTCGGCCTGCGACCCAGCCCCCTCGACCAGGCAGAAACGCCGGTGTCGGAATCGGGCGAAATTTAGAGGTCAGAAAGGGGGCCCGGCGGGCAGGGACGGACCGGAAAGCCGCGGAAGTAGTCAACCTCTAGGCTGCAGGGGAGGCAGACCCGTGTCCACTGGGTTGAAGGTTGCACTCTTTCCACTGTCCGACGGCGTGCTGGTCCTCCTGGATCCCGCAAGGGACTTCGACGAAGCGGCAGCGCTGCTGGCCCTGGAACTGCGCCAACGGCCCCAGGCTTTCGCCGGCCCCACCGTCATCATCGATGTGGCCCACCGCGACCTGACCACCGAACAGTTTTTGCGCTTGGAAGCCTTGATCAACCAACACCTGGGTGTGCGGGTGCTGCAAATCGTCCACTACGAGGCGGCGGACATCCTGGCCGAGGACAACGCCACGCCCGGGGAGCGGGCGCGCCTGGCCGCCCTGGACTGGCATCCGCCCAAATTCCGGGAGGATGACAAGACCACCGGGGCAGGGCCGGAGCCGGGCCCTCGCGCCGGCCCGGCAGGTCCCCGGCCGGCGGCCCCCGTCAAACCCCGGCGGGCCGGATCCCCCCATCGGACCCAGGGGCATGCAGGGACCGGCGACCTGCAGACGGTGCTGTGGCGGCGGACCTTGCGCTCGGGCCAGCAGATCGCCTTCGACGGCAACGTGGTGGTGCTGGGCGACGTGAACCCGGGGGCGGAGATCATCGCGGGCGGTGACATCATCGTCATGGGCGCCCTGCGGGGCTTGGCCCATGCCGGGGCCAAGGGCCGGTCCGATGCGGTGGTGGTGGCCTTGGAGCTGCAGCCCACCCAGCTGCGCATCGGCCACCGGCTGGGCAGGCCTCCCGAAGGAGAAGGGGCCTTGCCGGGACGCCGGCCTGGGGCCCGCCTGGAGGTGGCCCGCCTGGACGGCGGGCAGATCGTGGTGGAAGAAGGGCTGAGGAGGGATGCGGCTTGGGCCAGGTCATTGTTGTGACCTCGGGCAAAGGCGGCGTGGGCAAGACGACCACCACCGCCAACCTGGGCGCCGAACTGGCGCGCAGCGGGCACCGGGTGGTGCTCATCGATGCCGACATCGGGCTGCGCAACCTGGACGTGGTGCTGGGCCTGGAAAATCGAATAGTTTACGACTTGGTGGACGTGGTGGAGGGCTACTGCCGGCTTAAGCAGGCCCTCATCCGGGACAAGCGGTACGACGGCTTGTTCCTCCTGCCGGCGGCCCAAACCCGGGACAAGGATGCGGTATCCCCGGACCAGATGCGGGATTTGTGCCGCACCTTGCAGCAGGAGTTCGACTACATCCTGGTGGACTCCCCGGCGGGCATCGAGCAGGGCTTTCGCAACGCCGTCGCCGGCGCCACCGACGCCATAGTGGTAACCACGCCGGAAGTGGCGGCGGTGCGGGACGCCGATCGCATCGTGGGCCTGCTGGAGGCGGCCGGCCTGGAGAACGGCCCCCGGCTCATCGTCAACCGCCTGCGGCCCCAGATGGTGCGGCGGGGCGATATGATGGATGTGGACGACATCGTGGACATCCTGGCCATACCCCTGCTGGGGGTTGTGCCTGAAGACGAGCACATCGTCATCGCCACCAACCGGGGCGAGCCGGCCACCTTCGATCCCAACTCCCGGGCGGGCCGGGCGTATCGCAACATCGCCGGGCGCATAATGGGTCACGAGATAGAGTTGTTGAACCTGACGGAGTCCAACGGCCTCTTCGGGCGCCTGCGCAAACTGTTCGGCGGCGCCTGAGGCAGCCATACGAGAAGTAGGTGAAAACGGTGCAGTCGGTGTGGGGACGACTTCTTGCCCGTTTCCGGCCCGGCAGCCGGGATATGGCCCGGCAGCGGCTGCAGGCGGTGCTGGTCCATGACCGCTTGAGCCTTTCACCGGCCCTGCTGGAAGATTTGAAAGAAGATATTTTGGATGTCATCGCCCGGCGCGTGGACATCGACCGGGCCGCCAGCGCCTTTCAATTGAGCACCGACGGCGGCCGGACGGCCCTGGTGGCCAGCGTGCCCATCCGCGGCCTGCGCCGCGGGCGCCGGTAGCCTCCCGGTCCGGGCCGCCGCCGGGGCGCGCCCATACCTCCAATCGCTGCAACGAGAGGATTCTTGCCAGGCTTGCGTAACGAGTGGCGCTACCTGCGAAATATGGATTTTGTCCTGCTCCTGACCACCCTGGCCCTGATGGTGTTCGGCCTGGTCGTCCTGGCCAGCGCCACCGGCGAGCATGCCGTGTCCCTGCTCCAGTGGAGCCGGTGGACCAAGCTATCGGGCTACAGCTTCTTCCAGCGCCAGCTGCTGTGGGCCGCGGGGGGCATGGTGTGCATGGCGGCGGCCATGATGGTGGACTATCAAGCCCTGGCCCGCTGGCTGCGGCCCATCTACGCCGTCAACCTGCTTCTCCTGCTGCTGGTGCTGGTGGTGGGCACCCGCTCGGAACTGGGCGCCCAGCGCTGGATTTCCCTGGGCCCCTTCGCCCTCCAGCCGTCGGAATTGGCCAAGCCGGCCATGGTAATCGTCCTGGCGGTTCTCTTTACCCGTTCCGAAGAGGGCGTCAGGCAGTGGCGGGATCTGCTGGTGCCCGCCTTGTACCTCCTGCCGGTCATCGCCTTGATCATCATCCAGCCCGACCTGGGCACCTCCATGGTGCTGGTGGGCACCTTCTTCGGCATGCTGCTGGTGTCCGGCTTTCCCATGGGCCGCTACCTGACCTTGCTGGGGTCGACCCTGGCCGCCGGGGTGGGGGCCATCCTCCTGCGCATCTACCTGGGGAAGCCCGAGTGGATCAAGCCGTACCAGATCACCCGCCTGACCATCTTCCTGGATCCTTATGCCGACCGCTTCGGCTTCGGCTACCAGATCATCCAATCCCAGTTCGCCATCGGCTCCGGCCGGCTCCTGGGCAAGGGGCTGTTCGGCAGCGCCCAGAGCCAGCTCCAGTACCTGCCGGAGCATCACAGCGACTTCATCTTCGCCATCTTGGGTGAGGAACTGGGCTTCGTGGGGGCCTCAGCCTTGTTGTTCCTGTTTCTCATCCTCATCTGGCGGGGAGCCCGGGTGGCCACCCTGGCCAAGGATGACTTCGGTAGCCTGATGGCCGCCGGCCTCATCACCTTCCTCGGCCTCCACGTCATCGTCAACGTGGGCATGGTGCTGGGCGTCATGCCCGTCACCGGCATTCCCCTGCCCTTCATCAGCTACGGCGGCAGCGCCATGCTGGTCAATTGCACCGCCATCGGCCTGCTCCTCAACGTCCACATGCGGCGGCACAAGATCCAATTCGGCTGACGCCGCCTGGGGGGCAATCATAACCGGGCGCCTGTCCCCATATGCGTATTGCGAGAGGGGGCGAGGCCATGGCGGGGTCAGGGGGCCCCAAGGTCCGGACCTGGCGCGATGATTATCAAGGAACACCCCGTCCCGGCCGTCCCCGGACCCTTTACCGGCCCGCGCCGTGGCGGCGGGTCCTGGAGCAGCGGTTCGCCCGCCAGGTGCTGGGGGCCCTGCTGGCGGGCCTGCTGGTGTGGGCGGGCGCCGCCTTGCCGTGGGGGCTGGGGGACCGGGTGCGCAGCGGGGCCCGCTGGGTGGTGGACCACGATGTGGATCTGTCCCGCTTCCAGGAGGCGGCCCAGGCCTTGTGGCGCCGCTGGAGCGCCGGGGTGGCCGGCGTCCGGTCCATGCTGCGGGAGCGCTTGACCGACAGCGCCCTGCCCGCCGGCGGATCTGCCTTGGAGGATGACCAAGGCCCCGGGGAATGGGCATGGCCCGTCCAGGGGGAGGTAATCCGCAGCTTCGGCTGGCAGCCCGCCGGCACCGACGGGCTGGAGGAGCGCCGGTTCTTCCCCGGCATCGAGATCGCCGCCGTGGCCGGCGAGCCGGTGCGGGCGGCAGCGGCGGGCCGGGTCTATTCGGTGGAGTACTTGGGCGAGGACGGGGGCTGGCTGGTGGCCGTGGAGCACGGCGGCGGCTGGGTGAGCCGCTACGGCGGCTGCGATGTGGCCTACGTCCAGCCGGGGGACCAGGTATACCAGGGGCAGATGATCGCTGCCCTGGCGCCCGGGGCCGACGGGCTGCACAAACTGTATCTGGAATTGGAGCTGGACGGCCTGCCTGTAGATCCGGAGCCCAAGCTGCGCCGCACTATGGAAGGCTTCTAGCCCCCACCGGCCGGCCGCCATGTCCCTGGGCAAGGTCTTCGGCACGCCGGTTTTCATCCATCCCGGGCTGGCCCTGCTGCTGGCGCTGGCCGCGGCGTCCGGCTACCTGCGGGAAACGGTCATCATCATCGGCTCCCTTTTGACCCACGAACTGGCCCACCTGGCGGTGGCCCGGGGCTTCAACGCCGTGGTGGACCGGGTCACCCTCTACCCCTTCGGCGGCGTGGCCCAAGTGCCGGGCCTTACGGCCATGGACCCGCCGGTGGCGGCCTTGATGGCCCTGGCCGGCCCCTTCAACAACTTGGTGCTGGTGTTGGCCGGCGTCTGGGCCGGGCGCTGGTGGAGCCTCGATCCCGGACTGCTGGGGCTGTTTCTCCAGGTGAATTCCCTGCTGGTCGTGGTCAACTTGATGCCCGCCCTGCCTTTGGACGGCGGCCGGGTGGTGCAGGCCCTGCTGCGGCTGCGGCGGGGGGACCGGGGCGCCGCCCGGCAACTCCTTTGGTTCGGCTACGGGGTGGCGGCGGCCCTTCTCCTGGCGGGCACGGTGTCCTGGCTCCTGGAGGTGCGCCAGCCCAACCTGTTCGTCCTGGCGGCGGCGGTGTTCCTGGCGGCCCGGGACGAGGCGGTGGCCGGCGAGCACGCCTTCCTGCGCCCCGTCTGGCAGCGGCGGGCCGAATTGTCCCGCCGGGGCCTGCTGCCCGTCAAGGTATTGGCGGCGCCCGCCACCCTGTCATTGGGGGAGCTGCTGCCCCATCTGGGCAGCCGCCACTACTATGTGGTATGGGTGCTGGACGGCGACCTGCGCCCCCGGGGCCTGCTGGCGGAAGGGGACCTGCTGGCCGCCGCCATGGCCGGCCGGTACCGGGATTCCCTGGCGGAACTTTTGGACAAAGGATCATCAATATGAAGTCATTCTTCGAGGCAAGTTATAGGTGCGTTATAATTTGTTTGCCAGATTCATCAGGGGCATATGAGGGCAGGAGTCATATTATGAACAGATTTCCGGCAGGAGATGAGGTGAGTTGCAAAAGGAGATTTTGATTTCCGTTGAGCAGGACGAAACCAGAGCCGCCGTTTTGGAAGACGGAATTCTGGTGGAGTTCCACCTGGAACGGCCCCTGACCCAGCGGGTAGCGGGCCATATTTTCAAGGGACGGGTGGAAAACGTGCTCCCCGGCATGCAAGCCGCCTTCGTCAACATCGGCCTGGAAAAGAACGCCTTCCTTTACGTGGCCGACGCCCACCCCCTCAACCTGGACTTCGACAGCGAGGATGATGATCTGCCGGAGGACCTGCGCCGGGCCACCATCAAGGACCTGTTGAAGGTAGGACAAGAAGTGATCGTCCAGGTGGCCAAGGAGCCCACGGGCAACAAAGGCGCCCGCATCACCCGCAACTTGACGGTGCCGGGCCGCTTCCTCGTATTGATGCCCGGGGTGGACTACGTGGGGGTTTCCCGCAAGATCGCCAAGGAGGAGGAGCGGGAGCGGCTGAAGCAATTGGCCCACGAATTGAGGCCCCGGGGCATGGGCGTCATCGTGCGCACCGTGGCCGAGGGGCGGTCCCGGGAAGACCTGGCCCGGGACATGAGGTTCCTGCAGCGCCTGTGGGCCGACATCCAGCAGCGGGCCAAGGAAGGCCGGGCACCTAAAGTTTTGTATCAGGATTTGAGTCTCAGCTACCGCATGGTGCGGGACCATTTCACCACCGACGTGGACTCCCTGGTGGTGGATTCGCCCCGGGAATACGAGCGCATCAGGGAGCTGGTGGGCGTCTTCTCCCCCGAACTGGTGGACCGGGTCCAGTTGTTCCAGCACCCGCACCTGACCTTGTTCGATGCCCGGGGCATCAACGAGGAGATGGAGCAGGCCCTTAAGAAGCGGGTCTGGCTCAAGTCGGGGGGCTACATCGTCATCGACCAGACCGAAGCCTTGACGGCCATCGACGTCAACACGGGCCGGTACGTGGGCACCGACAATCTCCAGGAGACCATCTTCAAGACCAACATGGAGGCGGCCCGGGAGATTGCCCGCCAACTGCGGCTGAGGGACATCGGCGGCATCATCATCATCGACTTTATCGACATGGAGAAGCCCCACCACCGGCACCAGGTGGTCCGGGAACTGGATCGGGCCCTGGAGCGGGACCGCACCCGCACCACGGTGCTGGGCCTCACCCAGCTGGGCCTGGTGGAGTTGACCCGGAAGAAGGGCCGGCGCAGCCTGCTGGACCAGTTGACCCGGACGTGCCACTACTGCGACGGCCGGGGCTACGTCTTGACCGAGGAGAGCGTGGCCCGCCGGGTGCGCCGGGAGATCAAGCGCATCATGCGCAACGCCGAGAGCGAGGCCATCCTGGTGGAGGTCCATCCTTCGGTGGCCTCCCTCCTCATCGGTCCCGGCGGCACCAACCTGCGGGAATTGGAGCGGGAGACGGGCAAGAACATCTTCGTCCGGGGCGCCGAGAACTGCCACGTGGAGGAGATGATCGTCCGCTCCCGGGGCACCCGGGAGGAAGTGGAGGAGCGGGCCCTGCCGGTGAAGACAGGCCAGGTGCTGGAGCTGACGGTGGAGGAGCCCCACGTGTCCAACGTCTGGGACGGCATCGCCCGGGTGGAAGGCTACGTCATCGACATCGAAGGGGCCGGCAACAAGGTGGGGGAGAAGGTCAAGGTGGAGATCACCCGGGCCTTCCGCACCTACGCCAAGGCCAAGATGGTTTAGCCCCGCCGGCGACGGCGTTGACGCCCCCCGGGGGCCGTGCTAAAATCAACGCGCCGTAGACACAGGAGGAGTAGTCATGTACGCGATTATAGCCACCGGTGGTAAGCAATATCGGGTCGCCGAAGGGGACGTCATCCGCGTGGAGTCCCTGGCGGCCGAGCCCGATGCCCCGGTCGTCTTCGAAGAAGTTCTGGCCGTCGGCCAAGGGGCCGGCCTGCGGGTGGGCACCCCCCGGGTGGAAGGCGCCCAGGTGCACGCCCGGGTGCTGGACCATGGCCGCAGCAAGAAGGTCAAGGTTTTTTACTATCGACCCAAGAAGCGCTGGAGCCGGCAGCGGGGCCATCGCCAAGGCTACACGCGGGTACGGATCGAAAAAATCGAGGTCTGACCGTCGTGATCCGGGCCCAGTTCCGGCGCCGCAACGGTCACATCGCCTCGTTCACCATTTCCGGCCACGGCGGCCAGGGGCCTTACGGACAGGACATCCTTTGCGCCGCCGTCTCGGCTTTAAGCCAGGCCGCGGTGCTGGGCCTGACGGATGTGGTGGGCATTCCCGTCGCCCTGGAGAAAAAGCACGGATTCCTGCGCTGTGAACTGCCTGAGGATTTGGACCCCCGCAGCAGGTCGGGGGCCGCGGTCTTGCTGGAAACTTTGTTACGGAGCCTGAAGGATTTGGAGCAGAATTACGGGGATGCCCTGGCAGTCGTTGAGGGGTCCCGGGGAGGTGACGTGGATGGGTTCCATTGACCTCCAGCTATTTGCCCAGAAGAAGGCCGGCGGCAGCGCCAAGAACGGCCGGGACAGCGAATCCAAGCGCCTAGGCGTCAAGCGTTACGACGGGCAGCTGGTGTCCGCCGGCAGCATCATCGTGCGCCAGCGGGGCACCCGCATCAAGCCCGGCGTCAACGTAGGCGTGGGCCGGGATCATACTTTGTTCGCCACGGTAACGGGCGTGGTGCGCTTCCAGCGGGCCGGGCGCAACGGGCGCAAGGTGAGTGTTCTTCCGGTGGAGGACGCCCAGCTTGTCTGACTTGGCTGAATTTTCCCTGCAACCCCCGGCTGCATGCCGGGGGTTCTCTTTGCCGGGGCGCCGGAGAGGGGCAACGTTCCGGCAGGCAAACGACGGCTAGGCTATACCCTAGGGTAGTACCCTAAGCGGGGTGGCGCTGGTGGCCGGGGTTTACGAACAGATATACGATCCGGTGCCGGAAGAATTGGCTTATCAATTGGCCCGGGCTCAGCAACACAGTTTTCTCAACGACGTGCAGGTAATCATGGGCTGGCTGCAGATGCAGGAGCCGGAGCGGGCCCTGGCCCATGTGGAAGCCATCGCGGCCAAAGCCCAGCAGGAGCGGGAGCAGCTGCGCAACATGCCCGGCTCCTTGGCTCCCTGGCTATGGACATGGGTGAGCATGGCGCGCCTCTGGGGCATCCATGTGGACCTGGAGGTGAGCGCCGGCACCGAGCCCATGGACTTGCCCATGGTGGCCTTCCGCTACTGCATCGGCGAGCTGCTGCCCGTCTACAATGCCGCCGGCGAGGCTGCCGTCAAGATTTATGTGGTGCCCAAGGCGGTATCCATTACATATACGCGGTTGGGCGATCAGTCGGTGACCTTGTTTGAACGCCTCTCCGGGCACCCCATTCTGGCCCGGTGGCTGGCGGAGGGAACCCTGCGGATGCATCACGACGCCGGCGAAGTCAACGTAACGCTGCTGGCGGGCAAAGGGTGAGAGCCCCTGCGGGCCTTCATCGACGAGGTGGAAATCAGGGTCCGAAGCGGCGACGGAGGCGACGGCATCGTCAGTTTCCACCGGGGACCTTATGAGCCGCGGGGCGGCCCCGACGGCGGCGACGGGGGCCGGGGCGGCGACGTGCTCTTCAAAGTTGATCCTTCCCTTTCCACCCTCACCTCTTTTCGACATCGCCACCTTTACAGGGCCCAGCCCGGCGGCCGGGGCGGCCCCAACAACCGCAAGGGAGCCAAGGGCAAGGATTTGGTGCTGCGGGTGCCCCCCGGCACCGTGGTGCGGGACGCCGGCGGCGAGGTGCTGGCCGACCTGACGGAGCCCGGGCAGGAGTTTACGGCCTGCCGGGGCGGCCGGGGCGGCCGGGGCAACGCCCGCTTCGCCACCCCCACCAACCGGGCGCCCCGCATGGCGGAAAAAGGCGAGCCCGGCCGGGAACTGGTCTTGAAACTGGAGCTGAAGCTCCTGGCCGACGTGGGCTTGGTGGGCATGCCCAACGCCGGCAAGAGCACCCTTTTGGCCCAAGTTTCGGCAGCCCGGCCCAAGACCGCCCCTTATCCCTTCACCACCTTGCAGCCCCAGCTGGGTGTGGTGCGCTTTCCCGACGGCGAGGGCTTCGTCATGGCCGACATCCCCGGCTTGATCGAGGGCGCCCATGAGGGGGTGGGCCTGGGGCACCAGTTCCTGCGACATATCGAGCGGACCAGGGTGCTGGTGTACATCGTGGACGCCGCCGGCACGGAGGGGCGGGACCCCCTGGAGGATTTGACCCTGCTGCGACGGGAACTGGGCTTGTACCACCCGCGGCTCCTGGACCTGCCCTCGGTGGTGGCCTTGAATAAAATGGACTTGCCCGAGGCGCAGGAAGCCCGGCCTGCTTTGGAGGAAGCCTTGGGGGACGCCTACGGCCCCGTGGTGGCCATCTCGGCGGCCACGGGCATGGGCGTGGACAAGCTGCTGGGGGAGATCCGGCGGATCCTGGCCCAGACGCCGCCGGCGGCCACGCCCGCGGCCGAGGCCCTGCGCCGGGTTTATCGCCCCAGGAACCGGGGCGCCGCCTTCGAAATAGAACGGGAGGACGACGGCTGGCGGGTGAAGGGCGCCACCGTTGAACGATGGGTGGCAATGACCGATCTGGAGAATGAAGAAGCGCTCCGGTACTTGTGGCGGCGCCTGCGGCGCATCGGGCTGGATGAGGCTCTCCGGCGGGCCGGGGCTGAAGATGGTGATACTATCTACATAGGACAGGAAGAATTTACTTTTGCGGATCCGGAGGCGATGGGGCAGTGAACGACCCGACTGCGCGCCGCGGTTCGGGCAATGCTGCCCGGGGCCGGCGCCTGGGGCTGCTGGGGGGCACCTTCGATCCCATCCACTACGGCCATTTGATCGCCGCCCAGAGCGCCGCCGAGGAGTTGTCTCTGGACCAGGTGCTCTTCATTCCTTGCGGCATTCCGCCCCACAAAGACATGGCCACCGTGGCCCCCGCCGCCGATCGCCACGCCTTGACCCGGCTGGCCACGGAGGACAACCCGTTGTTTCAGGTGTCCACGGTGGAGTTGGACCGGCCCGGGCCCAGCTACACCGTTCATACTTTGGACCAGTTGACGGCCCTGTATCCCGACGACCGCCTGTTTGTAGTAGTGGGCCTGGACGCCTTCGCCGGCGTGGCGGGGTGGTACGAATCGGAGCGCCTGTTCCGGCTGGCGGAGTTCGTGGTGGTCAGCCGCCCGGGATACAACGGCACCCTGCTGGAGGAGTCCCTGGGCGCCTTGGCGCCCTGGCAGCGGGAGCGGGTGCTGTCCGTGAGCATCCCTTCCCTGGATATCTCCTCCACGGAACTGCGGGACCGGGTGCGCCGGGGCCGCTCCATCCGCTACCTGGTGCCCGAGGCCGTTAGGCATTACATCAAAGAAAACCGCCTGTATCTGGACGATAAATAAAGGTTCGAGGGATGACCTATGGGTGGGGAAGCGGCCGCCGGAGGCCGGCGGCGCCGCCGCATCAAGCGGCGATATGTCTGGCTGGTAGGTTTGGCAGGCTTGCTGCTGCTGGCCACGGGCATTTACGGCGGCTCCCTGGCCTACCGGCTCATCACCGGGATTCAAGCGGGCCGGCAGGCCGCCCACCATGCCGACGAGCAATTGCCGGTGAACCGGGAGCCTTTGTCGCCCGACGAACCCCTCCACATACTGGTGCTGGGCGTGGATGAAGGCCTGGTGGAAGGGGGCGGCCGGGTGGCCGAAGGGGCGCGCCGCTCCGACGTGATCATGCTGCTGACCATCGACAAGCTGACGGGGCATGTGGGGCTCCTGTGGATCCCCCGGGACACCCACGTTCAAATCCCCCAGGCGGCCATCACCGAGTTGACGGCCCTGCGGGGGCGGAACCCGGTACGTGAGAATCCCACCAAGATGGGCCACGTCCACGCCTACGGCGGGCCCATGCTGGCCATGGCCACCGTTTCGGAAGTTTTTGCGGTGCCGGTGAAGCGGTTCATCCGCCTGGACTTCAAAGGGTTCGAGCGTCTCATCGACTTGCTGGGCGGCGTGGAGATCCACGTGGCGCAGCCCATGGTGAAAGAGGACCCGTATCAGGACCTGTACATCAACATCCCGGTGGGCCGTCACACTTTGCAGGGCGAGCAGGCCCTCCACTACGTGCGCTACCGCACCGACGAAGAAGGGGACATTCCCCGCATCCGGCGGCAGCAGCAGTTCGTGAAGGCCCTGGTGGACCGGGTGCTGCGGCTCAACATGCTGACCCGCCTGCCCGACCTGGTGGAGGAACTGACGGCCAGCGTAACCACCGACCTGTCCACCGGCGAGATCCTGGACCTGCTGCGGCTGGCCGCCGCCCGGAAGGACGATTTGACCGGCGACAGCCTGGTCACGGGCATGGTGCCCGGCAAGCCGGCCTACATTAACGGTGTCAGCTACTGGCAGATGGACGAGCAGGAACTGGACGACGTGATGGACCAGGTGGTTTGGGGCGTGGATCCCCAAGCCAACGCCGGGCTCAAAGTGGCCATCTACAACAGCGGGGCCGACCGGCTGGAGGAAGCCTTGACTCGCATGGGCTACCAGGTGGTCCTGCTGGAGCCCCAGGGCGAGCCCGCTGAGCGGACCCAGGTCATCGGCCGCAAGGGCGGGGACGACGTGGGCCTGCAGGTGCTGGCCCGCCACGTGGCCCGGCTGGTGCCCTCGGCGGAATTTTTCCGCCAGGACTTGGACGAAGAAGAAGTGGAAGAAGAAGTGGACGTCATGATCATCCTGGGCCGGGATTTCGCCACCCGGGCCCAGCTGCCGGCCTTGGTCATGCCGGCCGGCGAAAGGGGGGACTGACCCGTCAAGGTGAATTCCCGAGAGCAGGCCCTGATGGCCGGGACCGCCGCCGCCCAGCGCAAGGCCCGCAAGGTGGTCATCCTGGACTTGAGGGCCCTGAGCGCCGTCAGCGATTACTTTGTCGTCTGCAGCGGCAACACGCCCGTGCAGGTGCGGGCCATAGCCGACCACATCATGGACTATATGCGGCAGGAAGCGGATTTGCGGCCCCTGAGGGTGGAAGGCTACAATGAAGGGCGCTGGGTGCTGCTGGACTACGGCGATGTCATCGTCCACGTCTTCCACGAGGAAGAGCGGGACTACTACGGCCTGGAACGGCTGTGGGGCGACGCGGAAGTCCTTGAGGTTGACGCTGGTGAACCGGTTCCTTATAATTGAGGATGCTGGTTTTGGCCAAACCTTTTGCCCATAAAGAACAGCCTATGAACGGGAACAGTACGCCGCACCGTCGGCGGCAGCGAGCCGGGGCCGGGACCGATTGGTTCCGGCGGGTGGAAGCCGGTGTCGACAGCGGCGGAACTCGCCCGGGAGGTGGGACGGCGAAAGGCAGGCGCCGCGAGTAGCCGTCTCCGTCAGGCCGCGTTAAGGCAGCAAGTGGGTCGTACTTTCCACATGGGGCGGTAGCTCAGTTGGGAGAGCGCGTGAATGGCATTCACGAGGCCACGGGTTCAAGTCCCGTCCGCTCCACAATGGGCAAGACTGTGATGCGACCAAGTAGGGTGGTACCGCGGGCAACCCCCCGTCCCTTCCGGACGGGGGGTTGCTGGGTTATGGAGGGATGACCGGTGTCACTGCCAGGTGACCGCTACGACTTCAAAGACATCGAAGCCCGCTGGCAGGCCCGCTGGGCCGAGTCCGGCATTTACGAGACAGACATGGATCCCGGCCGGCCTAAGTTCTACTGCCTGACCATGTACCCGTACCCGTCGGGGGCGCTCCACATCGGCCACACCCGGGTGTACACCATCGGCGACGTGCTGGCCCGCTTCAAGACCATGACGGGCTACCAGGTGCTCCACCCCATGGGATGGGACTCGTTCGGCATGCCGGCGGAAAACGCCGCCATCAACCACGGCGTCCATCCCGCCAAGTGGACCTACGACAACATCGACATCATCCGGGACCAGATGAAGCGCATGGGCTACTCCTACGACTGGCGGCGGGAGATCGCCTGCAGCCATCCCGGCTATTATCACTGGAGCCAGTGGCTCTTCCTGCTCCTGTACCGGAAGGGGCTGGCCTACCGGCGCAAGGCCCCCGTCAACTGGTGCCCCCGCTGCGAAACGGTGCTGGCCAACGAGCAGGTGGAGGACGGACGCTGCTGGCGCTGCGACACGCCCGTCGAGACCCGTGAGCTGGAGCAGTGGTTCTTCCGCATCACCGCTTACGCCGACCGCCTGCTGGAAGACCTGAAGAACCTGCCCGGCTGGCCCGAGCGGGTGCGGGTCATGCAGGAAAACTGGATCGGCCGCAGCGAGGGGTGCGAGATCGAATTCCCCCTGGCCGACGGCACCGGCTCCGTCCGGGTTTTCACCACCCGCCACGACACTTTGTACGGCGCTACCTTCCTGGTGCTGGCGCCCGAGCATCCCCTGACCATGGAACTGGCCCGGGGCACGCCCCAGGAGGCGGCCGTCCAGGACTTCATCGCCCGGGTGGGCCGGATGACCAACCGGGAGCGGATGGCCGAAGGCGACAAGCAAGGGGTGTTCACCGGCGCCTATGCCGTCAATCCCGCCACGGGGGAGCGCATCCCCATCTGGGCCGCCGATTACGTCTTGATGGAGTACGGCACCGGCGCCATCCAGGCGGTGCCGGCCCACGACCAGCGGGACTTGGATTTTGCCCTGAAATACGACCTGCCGGTGCGGACCGTCATCACCGATGCCGAGGGCACGGTGGATCCCGCCGGCACCGGCACGGCCTTCGCCGACGAAGGCGTCTTGATCAACTCGGGGCCCTTCACCAGCCTGCCCAGTCCCGAAGCCCGGGAGCGCATCGCCGACTTCCTGGAGGAGCAGGGCTGGGGCCGGCGCACCGTCAGCTACCGCCTGCGGGACTGGCTCATTTCCCGCCAGCGGTACTGGGGGGCGCCCATTCCCATTGTCTACTGCGACCAGTGCGGCACGGTGCCCGTGCCCGAAGATCAGCTGCCGGTGCTGCTGCCCGAAGATGTGGCCTTGACGGGCGAGGGGGGCTCGCCCCTGGCCCGGCACGAGGGCTTCGTCAACACCTCCTGCCCCCGGTGCGGCGGGCCGGCCCGGCGGGAAACGGACACCATGGACACCTTTGTGGATTCCTCCTGGTACTACTACCGGTACTGCTCGCCCCGGTACGAGGAGGGGCCCTTCGACCTCCAGGAGGTCAAGTACTGGCTGCCGGTGGACCAGTACATCGGCGGCATCGAGCACGCGGTGCTCCACCTGCTGTATTCCCGCTTCATCACCAAGGTGCTGTACGATGAGGGCCTCGTCCCGGCGGCGGAGCCCTTCACCAACCTGTTCTGCAACGGCATGGTGGTGATGGACGGGGCCAAGATGTCCAAGTCCAAGGGCAATGTGGTGTCCATCGAGGAGATGGTGGACCGGTACGGCGCCGACGCCGCCCGGCTGTACATCTTGTTCGCGGCGCCGCCGGAGCGGGACTTCCAGTGGCAGCACAGCGGCATCGAAGGGGCCGCCCGCTTCCTGCAGCGGGTGTGGCGCCTGGCGACCCATTTCCAAGGGGCCCAAAGGGATGCCGGGGGTGACGATCCCGCCGGCGACGAGGTCCGGGGTCGCCTGCGGACCAAGCTGCACCAGACCATCCACAAGGTGACCCACGACATCAACGACCGCTTCCAGTTCAACACGGCCATCAGCGCCATGATGGAACTGGTGAATGAGATGACGGCGGTGCAGGAGCAGCACGGCCCGGGGGCTGCCCGGGAGGTCATGGCCGAAGGGGTGGACGCCCTGGTCCGGATGCTGGCGCCCTTTGTGCCCCACCTGGCCGAGGAATTGTGGTCCGTGGTGCTGGGCAAGGCCGGCAGCGTCCACCAGCAGCCGTGGCCCGAGGCGGACTCCTCCGCCCTGGCCGCCAGCACCGTTACCGTGGTGGTTCAGGTGAACGGGCGGGTGCGGGATCGCATCCAGATGGCCGCCGGCGCCAGCGAAGAGGAATTGAAGGCGGCGGCCCTGGCCAGCCAGCGGGTGCGGGACCTGCTGGACGGGAAGCAGGTACGCCGGGTGGTGACGGTGCCCGACCGGCTGGTCAACATCGTCATCGGCTGACCCCCCGAAAGGTTAAAAGGAAAAAACAGGAAACAACGCCCTCAGCGCCGAATTGCCTATTGGCAGAAACTGGTGCTGGGGGCGTTGTCCTATGGGCCGGTACTGGGGCCGGTCTTGGCGCCGGGCTGAGGGGACGCTGGTGGCCTGGCTGTGCATCGCCCTGCTGGTGGGCTCCGCCCTCCTCCTGTGGCAGCAGTGGCGGGTCCACCAGGCCCGCCGGGAATTGCATGAATACCTGACCCAGCGGGTGGTGCCGTGGGCGGCGGAAGAGGGGGCTGCCGGCGGCCCGGGCGCTCCTCCCGGGCAAGGGGAGTCGCAGGGCCAGGATCCCGGCCAAAACCCGGCCAGCGGGCTGGACGGGGATCCGGACCGGGAAGAGGCGGGTGCGGGGGACCGGTTGCTGCAGGTCCACATAGCGGGGGCGGTGGCGGCTCCCGGGGTTTATGAACTGCCTGAGGGAGCCCGGGCGGTGGACGGCGTCAACGCCGCCGGGGGCGCGGTCCCGGAAGCCGACCTGGACCGGATCAACCTGGCGGCTCCCCTGCAGGACGGCCAGCAATTGTACGTGCCCCGCCGGGGGGAGGAAACACCCTCAACGGGGGCTGGAGCGCCGGGAGAAGAGCCGCCTGGGGCCATGGCCCGGGTGAACGTGAACCGGGCCGGCGTGGACGCCCTGCAGCAGGTGCCCGGCATCGGCCCCGTCCTGGCGGCCCGCATCGTGGCCTATCGCCAGGCCCACGGTCCTTTCCAGAGCGTGGATGAATTGACCCGGGTCCAAGGCATCGGGCCCCGCTCCCTGGAGAACATGCGCCCCTACATTTATGTGGACGGCAGTTCTTAAGGGGCTACGACCCATGGCCGGCGCCGGGCGGGTTCTGGGCCGGCCGGCGGGCATCCCCGGCGGCGACATGCCCTTGGCGGCGGCGGCCCTCCTGTTCGCCGGGGGCATCGCCCTGGGGCGGCAACTGCCCTTCTTGAGGCCGGGGGCGGCCTGGGTGGCGGCCGTCTTCTGCTGGGTCTTGGGCTGCCTGGCAGGCAGGCCGGGAGCCTGGGTCTTGGGCCCCCGCAGGCTTGGCGGGGCCGCCGGCAGCCAACCCGGCCTGGGGCGGGCCCGGCGGCTGGGAGCCCTGCTTTGCCTTGCCCTGGGCTTGGTGTGGGCCGGGGCGGCCCACCTGGCGGCGGCCCGGGCCGCGGACGAGAATCGTCCTGAACAACTCTTCGCCGGTGATGAGGCCGGCGCTTTGGCCGGCCCTGCAGGGGGCGCCGGTGCCGCAGCCGGCTATATTTGCAGCCCGCCCGAAGCAACGGCGGGCGGCTGGCGCCTCATCTTGTGCCCCGTTGCCGGAGTGGATGGGGGGCGCCCGCCCCGCATCCGGCTGGAATGGCCCAGCCGGGAGGCGGGAGACGAGCCGCCGGCCCGCTACGGCGATGCCGTCATCGTGCGGGGAGCGGTGGTGCGGCCCCGCCCGCCCGCCAACCCGTGGGGCTTCGACGGCCACCGCTACTGGGAGGCCCGGCGGGTGCCCTATGTGCTCTACATCAACGATCCGGGCCAGTTGCTGCAGGCGGGGACGCCCCCGGGCGGGATGCGGCGCCTCCTCTTCGACCTGCGGCAAGAGGCCTACAACCGCCTCCGCCGGCAAATGACGGGCGGCCAATGGGGGTTGGCCGCCGCCCTCCTCTTCGGCGACCAAGGGGAACTGGATCCCGACGACAGGGCGGGGTTCCAGGCCACGGGGCTGGCCCACCTTTTGGCGGTGTCGGGCCTGCACGTCGGCCTGGTGGTGGGCTGCCTCAATTTCCTCCTGCGGCCCGTGGTGGCCCACCGGCATCGCCGGTTCATGGTGCAGGCCGTCGTGCTGGCGGCCTTGGTGCTGTGGACGGGGGGCCGGGCGCCCATCGTCCGGGCCGTCTTGATGCTGGCCCTGGCGGGCTGCCAAAGGCTGCTGGACCGGCCGCCGGCACCCTTGAACGCCGTAGGGGCCGCCGCCCTTGCCCTCCTGATCTACCACCCGTACCAGTTGTGGGATGTGGGCTGGCAGCTCAGTTTCGGCGCGGCGGCAGCCATCGCCCTCCTGGCGGGTGGTTTCACCACCGGCGGTCCTTCCTCAAGCAGTTTGGTGCCGCGACTGACGGGCCCTTTGGCGGCGGGTCTGGCGGCCTTCCTGGGCACCCTGCCGGTAATGCTCCACGCCTTCGGCACGGTGCAGCCCTTGTCCATCCTGCTGACGCCCCCGGCGGTGCCTTTGGTGGCCGCCGTCCTGGTGCTGGGGCTGGTGCTCCTGCCGGCCGTTGCTTTGTTCCCCGCGGCGGGCGGGGTGTCGGCCGTCATCATAAGCGGGCCCGTCAGGCTGCTCCAAGGGCTGGTCCACTGGGCGGAGCACCTGCCCTTGCCCCCGGTGGTGCTGCCGGTGCCGCCTCCTTGGCTGACGGCCTGCTATTACGCCTGGCTGGGCTGGTGCCTGGCCGATTTCCGGCCGCCCCTGGTGAAAAAGCGCCGTCCCCGCCTTCCCCGGCCCGGCCGGCTGGCGGCGGCGGTATTGGGCTTGGCGGCCCTGCTGGTGTGGAATTCCGTCCTGGCGGCTCCCCGACGGCTGGAAATGGTGTTCCCCGATGTGGGCCAGGGGGACGGCTTCGTCATCGGCATCCCGCCGGGCTTGTGGGTGGTGGTGGACGGCGGCGCCCGGGACCAGGCCCGGTTCGTGCTGGCCCCTTACCTGCGGAGGCGGGGGGTCCAAGCCCCCGATCTCCTGGTGGCTACCCACGGGGATGCCGACCATGCCGCGGGCATCGCCCACCTGCTGGCCGCCGGCCCCGGCCTGCCCGGTGCCCTGGTGGAGCCCGGCTTCCCCGCCGGCGGCGCCTACGACGCCATGGTGGCGGCGGCCCGGGAGCGGGGCGTGCCCCGGGTGGTACCGCGGCCGGGGGACCAAATCCCCCTGGGGCCCGCGTTCCTGGAGGTTTTAGGGCCGCCCCGTCCTCCTCTGGCGGGCACCGGCAGCGACGTGAACAACAACTCCCTGGTCATGATCCTGCACTACGGCGCCTTCCGCGGGCTGCTGCCGGGGGACCTGGAGGCGCCCGGGGAGGAGTTCCTTCTCAGCCGGCACCGGGAGGCGGGGCTCCGGGCCCACCTGCTGAAGGTCGGCCACCACGGCAGCCGCACTTCCACCACCCCCGCCTTTCTGGAGGCCATAGACCCGGAGGTGGCCGTCATCCAGGCGGGCCGCAACAACCGTTACGGCTTCCCCCACCCGGAGGTGACGGCGCGGCTGGCGGCCCGCGGGACTTTGGTGCTGAGCACCCCGCAACACGGTGCCCTCCGGTTCACAGTTGAAAAGGGGCGGTGGTGCTACCGGGCTGCCTGGGGGGGAGGCGGCTGCCGCCCTGTAGAATGATGAATGATGTTAGTTAGGATGTAAAAGATGGGCCTGATGGAAAGGAGGCTGCTCCCGGTGAAGGTGGGCGAGGCGCTGCGCCGGCTGGCCGAGGCCGGCCCCGCGCCGGTATACTTGGTGGTCGGTCCCGAGACGTACTTACGCCGCGGCTTTATTGACCGCCTGGCCCGCCATGCGCTGGGAGACGGGCCCGAAGCCTCCTTGGGCCTCCACCGCCTGGAAGAAGCGGACCACCACCTGTCCCAGGTGGAAGAGATCCTGCGGACGCCGCCCCTCTTCGGCGGGCGCCGCCTGGTGGTGGTGCGGGAGTGGGAACCTTTGACGGTCAAGGCCCAGGCCGTCGTCCAAAGGGCGGTGGAGGCTTTGGCGAAGGTCCTGCCCTTCATCACCGAGGACACATGCCTCGTTTTCGACATGACGGCGGTGGAGAAGCAAAACCCCGCCGCGCGCCTGCTCCAGGAACACGCCCTGACGGTGGAGTGCCAGTCCCTGGGGCCCCGGGAGACGGCCAATTGGCTGGTGCGCCGGGCCCGGGAGCGGGGAAGCCCCATGACGTCGGCCGCCGCCGCCCTGCTGGCGTCGGCGGTGCCCGGGGATCTGCAGCAATTGGAGCGGGAACTGGACAAGGTCTTGCTCTATGCCGGCCCCGGCCGGCCCGTGGACACCGCCGAAGTGGAAGCGGTGGTCAGCGGCAGCGGCCAATGGCGCATTTTCGATCTGCTGGACGCTGTGGGAGAAGGGCGCACCGGCGCCGCCTTGAAGGTGCTCCATCACCTGCTGGCCACGGGCGAGCCGCCCCTGCGGATCTTGACCATGCTGGCCAGGCACATGCGGCAGCTGCTTCAGGTTAAGGCGATGGCGGAAAGGGGATACCCGCCGGCGGAAATCCGCCGCCGGTTGAAGGTGCACTCTTTCGTGGCCAAAAAATTACAGGCCCAGGCGGGCCGGTTGGACAGCGGGCGTATCGCCCAGGGCTTGACGGCCTGCTGTGAGACGGATCTGGCCATCAAGACGGGCAAACTGCCACCCGGGCTGGCGGTTGAGATGCTGGTCGCCGGGCTGGTCACCACCGGAAGAGCCAAAGCCCAACAGCCAGCCGGGCGGTCTTAGGAAACTTCCTGGGCTGCCGTGGCCAACTGGGCGATGCGGGCCATCCGGGCCTTGCGCCGGGCGGCGGTATTGGCGTGGATTACACCCCGCTTGGCAGCCTTGTCGATGACCTTGTAGGCCCACTGCAGGCGGGCGGCTGCTTCGGCGGCATCCTGCTGCTCCACGGCTTCCCGCAGGCGCCGCTCAGCCGTCTTGATCCGGGAGCGGTACATCTTGTTCCGCATGGTGCGGACGGCTGCCTGCCGCACCCGCTTTTTGGCGGAGAGACTTTTAGCCAAACAGGCTCACCTCCGAAGGGCAATTCTATCACAGGGAGCCGACAGCGACAATGACCCGGCATTCCGGGGGAAGGTATAGCCGGCACCCCGCCAGGACAGGCTAGGCCAAGGATTCCAATCCATGCCGGTCCCCCCTGGAGGTGAAGTATCATGCTGGGAGCCGTAATCCGCTTCGTCGTGTCGGCCCTGGTCCTCTTGCTCCTCGGATTCATCCTGCCCGGCTTCCGCATCATGGGCTTCGTCAATGCCCTGCTGGCAGCCTTGGCCATCGCCGTAATCGGCTACATCGTGGAGGCCCTCATGGGCCAGAGGGTTTCGCCCCAAAACCGGGGCATCATCGGCTTTCTGACGGCGGCTGTGGTCATCTGGCTCACCCAGTTCATCGTGCCGTCCATGGAAGTATCCATCATCGGGGCCCTGCTGGCGTCCCTGGTCATCGGCATCATCGACGCCGTGGTGCCCACGGAGCTGCGCTGAAGGGGAAGGTCCCCTCCCCGGCATAGTGCCCGTCCCCCTCTCATACACCTTTCCATATGGGAAGGGAACAGCGGGCACATCTTAGAGCAACTGCCGCCTGGCGGCCCATGGGGACCGGCCGGCGCTCCTTCGCCTGGTACCGGGCCTGGCCTTTCCTGCTCCTGTGGGCTATAGCGGCCTTGGGCATGGCTTTGATGTTCCTGCCGCCGGCGGGGGGCCTGGAGCCGGCGGTGCCCGCGGCAGCATCCGCCGGGCGGCCGGGCCCGGGTACCCGCCTCCTGCGCCACATACTGCGCACGGCGATCCCCGTCCTCCAGTGGGTGGACCCGCCGCCGTCCCTCACCGATCCCCAAGGCCTGAATCCGGGACGGCTCCTGCGCCTGTTCATGGAGGCGGGCGGCGGCATGTCCTTGGGCCGGCCCTGGACCCTGCTGGCGGCGGAACTGCCCGGCCTGGGCACCATGGCCCCGCCCCCGGCATCCCATGCCTCCGGCGGGCAGCCGCCCCTCATCCCCTTGGTGCAGGATGGCTGGAATACCCGGAACACTCCGGAGTCACCGGCGGAGCCCCCTGACGGCGGGGAGGCGCGGGATTGGCCGCCTGCCGCCGGGGGGCCGGTGGTCCTCATTTACCATACCCACGGATCCGAGGCCTTTTTGGGCGGCCCTGCCGCCACGGCCGGCGGCGACCCCGCCGGCCACGGCTTCAGCCCCGACCCCGCCCGGAACATGATCCGGGTGGGCCGGGAACTGGCGTCGGTGCTCCAGGAACAGCACGGCGTGCCGGTGATCCACGTGACGGACCTGTTCGATTGGCAGAACAACGCCGTGACCCGCATCGGCGCCTACTACCGGTCCCTGCAGATGCTGGAGAATTTCGGCGGGACGGGCCGCCGGGTCACCGACGTCCACCCGTCCTTGATGCTCATCCTGGATCTCCACCGGGACGCCGTGCCCCGGTCCGTGAGCCTGGCTACCGTGGGCGATCAGCCGATGGCCAAAGTGCTGTTCGTGGTGGGCACCCGCAGCCAGGATCACCCCAACTGGCGGCAAAACTTGTGCGTGGCCGAGACCTTGAACCATCTGGTGGAGGAAAGCTACCCCGGCCTGTCCCGGGGCGTGCGGCGGCACCGGGAGCGGTTCAACCAGCACCTGATGCCGGGCGCCCTCCTCATCGAAATCGGCAGCGTGGAGAACACCTTGGAAGAAGCCCTGGCTACGGCCAGGATTCTGGCCCACGTCATCGATGCCGCCGGCAGGCGGGGCCTCCTGCCCCGGCCGGGGGTGCCCTACGAGTGCCCCGCCGGGCCCGTTTCCCAAGCCTCATCGGCGGCCGTTGCAGCGGCCTCACCATGGGCTGTAAGCCTCTTTTGACAACGGTTTCCCCTAGCGGCGATAATGTGCACGATACTTGGAGGGGAAGCCATGGCTGCAGCCGCCGAGCACATCCGCAACTTCTGCATCATCGCCCATATCGACCACGGCAAGTCCACCCTGGCGGACCGGCTGATGGAAGCCGCCGGCGCCGCTCCGCCCAGGACCGCGGAGGATCAGCGGCTGGACGCCATGGAGTTGGAGCGGGAGCGGGGCATCACCATCAAATTGAAGGCCGTGCGCATGAACTACGAAACCCCCGCCGGCTCCTACACCCTGAACCTCATCGACACCCCCGGCCACGTGGATTTCGCCTACGAAGTGTCCCGCAGCCTGGCGGCCTGCGAGGGGGCCCTGCTGGTGGTGGACGCGGCCCAGGGGGTGGAGGCCCAAACCCTGTCCAACCTGTACCTGGCCTTGGAGCACGACCTGACGGTCATCCCCGTCATCAACAAGATCGACCTGCCCCATGCCCGCACCGATGAAGTGAAGCTGGAGCTGGCCGACCTGGGCTTCGATCCCGACGAGTGCCTGCTGGTTTCCGCCCGGGAGGGCTGGGGCATCCAGGAGCTGCTGGAGGCCATCATCCAGCGCATCCCGCCGCCGGAAGGGGATCCCGGCGCCCCCCTGAAGGCTTTGGTGTTCGATTCCCATTACGACAGCTACCGGGGCGTGGTGGCCTACATCCGCGTCGTGGACGGGCACGTGGTAAAAGGCCAGGCCATCCGCCTCATGTCCGCCGGCCACGACTTCGAAGTGGACGAGGTGGGAGTGTTCGTGCCCGATCCCGTGGCGGTGGACCGGCTGGGCCCCGGGCAGGTGGGCTACATGGTGGCGGGCATCAAGGACGTGCGCCAGTGCCGGGTGGGAGACACGGTGACCGGCGCCCACAACCCCGCGCCGGAGCCCCTGCCCGGCTATCGCCCTGTCCAGCCCATGGTGTACTGCGGCCTGTACCCCATCGACAGCGCCGACTACGAGGACCTGCGGGAAGCCCTGGAGCGTCTCCAGCTGAACGACGCCGCCCTGGTGTTCGAGCCGGAAACGTCGGCGGCCTTGGGGTTCGGGTTTCGCTGCGGCTTCCTGGGCCTGCTCCACATGGAGATCGTCCAGGAGCGGCTGGAGCGGGAGCACGACCTGGACTTGATCATGACGGCCCCCAGCGTGGTGTACCAGGTCCACCTGAAGGACGGCAGCATCATCAACATCGACAACCCCGCCAAATTGCCGCCTTCCGGCGACTACACGGCCATCGCCGAGCCCTACGTCAAGGCGGACCTGATTACGCCCTCCCAGTACGTGGGCGCCGTCATGGAGCTATGCCAGGAGCGGCGGGGCACCTACCTGAACATGTCCTACCTGGAAGGCCAGCGGGTGCTGCTGGAGTACGAGCTGCCCCTGGCGGAGATCATGTTCGACTTCTTCGACCAGTTGAAGTCCCGCAGCCGGGGCCACGCCACCCTGGACTACGAGTTGATCGGCTACCGCACCGGCGACCTGGTCCGCCTGGACATCCTGGTCAGCGGGGAGCCGGTGGACGCCCTGTCCCTCATCGTCCACCGGGACGCCGCCTACCCCCGGGGCCGGGAACTGGCGGAAAAGCTCCAGTCCATCATCCCCCGGCAGCAATTCGAAGTGCCCATCCAGGCGGCGGTGGGCAGCCGCATCATCGCCCGGGAGACGGTGCGGGCCCTGCGGAAGAACGTGACGGCCAAATGCTACGGCGGCGACGTCACCCGCAAGCGCAAGCTGCTGGAGCGGCAAAAGGAAGGCAAACGCCGCATGAAGCAGATCGGCAGCGTGGAAATACCCCAGGAAGCCTTCATGGCCGTCCTGCGGGTGGACCGGGATTGAGGGGCTGAGGCCTGTGGGCCCGGGCTTGTATGTCCACATTCCCTTCTGCGCCCGCAAGTGCTTCTACTGTGATTTCAACGCCTACGTCATCAAGGGCCCCGACCGCATCGCCGCCTATGTGGACGACGTGCTGGCGGAAGCCGATCTGCACCGCCGGGATCCCCAAGTGGCCGGCGCCACCTTCCACACGGTGTTTCTGGGCGGCGGCACCCCCTCCCGGCTGCCGCCGGCAGGGGTGGTGCGCCTCCTGGAGGGGCTGGGCCGCCGGCTGTCCATACTGCCCGGGGCGGAAATCACCTTGGAAGCCAACCCTGAAGACGTAAGCCCCGAAGCCTTGGTGGCCTGGCGGCGGGCCGGGGTCAACCGCCTCAGCATGGGCGTCCAGGCCTTCCAGGACGACCTGCTGAGCCGCCTGGGCCGCAACCACGATGCCGCCGCCGCCCTGAGGGCCTACCGGCAGGCCCGGGAGGCCGGCTTCACCAACATCAACGTGGACCTCATGTTCGGTTTGCCGGGTCAAACCTTGGCCCAATGGGAAGAGACCTTGACCACCCTGCTCCGTCTGGACCCGCCCCCCGATCACGTGTCCGTCTACGGGCTGCAGGTGGAGCCCCGCACCACCTTCTGGCGGTGGGAGCGGGAAAACCGGCTGCCCCGGCCCGGGGAGGAAGAGGAGGCGGCCATGTACGAGACGGCCATGGACCGGCTGGCGGCGGCGGGCTACGACCATTACGAGATTTCCAACTTCGCCCGGGACGGCAAGTACGCAGAGCACAACCTGGCGGTATGGCACTTTCTCGAGTACTTGGGCCTGGGGGCGGGGGCGTGGTCCTTCTGGGGCGGCCGCCGCTGGGCCAACGCGGGCTTTCTCCGGCCTTACACCGAGGCGGTGCGGGCGGGGCGCCTGCCCGTGGCCCAGCGGGACGAGCCCCGGGATGAGCGCACCGCCATGGGGGAGATGGTCCTCCTGGGCACCCGCCTCCTCCGGGGGCTGGACCTGGACGCCTTCCGCCGGCGCTTCGGCCGGGAGCCGACCGCCGTTTTCCGGGATGCCCTGGCCTACTGCCGGCGCCGGGGCTGGGTGGCGGTGGTGGACGACCACCTGCGCCTGACCCGGGAAGGCCTGATGGTGGCCAACAACGTCTGGGCCGAGTTCCTGGCCTGAGCCCGGGCTCAACCGGCCCCGCCGGCCCGATTCCTTTCGGCAAAAGAGAATGGTATGCTGATTATCAGCCGCACCTAAGACGGCTGACCGACACCCCCTGTCCCCCGCCCTAGGTGTGGGGCGAAATTTTTTAGGGGAGGTACCGCTGATGGAGGATCGCCAAAGCCGGCAGGCGGCATGGCTGAAAAAAGTAGAAAGCATAGCCCCCCTCAAGGGCGGCGTCATCATGGACGTGACTACTCCTGAAGAAGCCCGGATAGCGGAAGAAGCCGGGGCCGTGGCCGTCATGGCCTTGGAGAAGGTGCCCGCCGACATTCGCGCCGCCGGCGGCATCGCCCGGATGGCCGACCCCGTCCGCATCCGGGCCATCATGGACGCCGTTTCCATCCCCGTCATGGCCAAGTGCCGCATCGGCCATTTCGCCGAGGCCCAGGTGCTGGAGGCCGTTGGCGTGGACTGCATCGACGAGAGCGAAGTCTTGACCCCCACCGACCACGAGTTCTACATCGACAAGCACCAGTTCAACACGCCCTTTGTGTGCGGCGCCCGCAACCTGGGCGAGGCCCTGCGGCGCATCGCCGAAGGGGCGGCCATGATCCGCACCAAGGGGGAGCCGGGCACGGGCGACGTGGCTGAAGCGGTGCGTCACATGCGCACGGTGACCGCCGAACTGCGCCGGGTGCTCAACGCCTCCGAGGCCGAATTGTCCACCCTGGCCAAGGAGATGGCGGTGTCCTTGGAACTGCTGCGGGAAGTGCGGCGCCAGGGCCGCCTGCCGGTGGTCAACTTCGCCGCCGGCGGCATCGCCACCCCCGCCGATGCGGCCCTCATGATGCAGTTGGGGTGCGACGGCATCTTCGTCGGCTCCGGCATCTTCAAGTCGGGGGATCCCGTGAAGCGGGCCCGGGCCATCGTCCAGGCCACGGCCAACTACATGGATGCGGAGCTGGTGGCAAAGGTATCGGAGGATCTGGGCGAGCCCATGTCGGGCATCACCCGGCCTATGCCTGCGAAGGCATAGCCGAGCCGGCCGCCGGATGGTGGGCCAGGTATTGGTGGAGGGGCCGGACGGTCTTCTGGGGGCTGCTGCCGGCCACCGATTCCAAAGCCTCCACCAAGGCCGCGGCCGTATCCAATGAGGTCATACACGGAATGGCGTGCTCCGTGGAGGCCCGGCGGATGCGGAAGCCGTCCCGCTGGGGGCGGCGGCCTTGGGTCATGGTATTGAGCACCAAGTCCACGGCCCCGGATCGGATGTGGTCCACCAGATGGGGCCGTCCTTCATCTAATTTGGCCACCCTGGTAACGGTGAGGCCCTTGCTCTGAAGGAACGCGGCGGTGCCGCCCGTAGCCAGGAGGCGGAAGCCCAGGGCGGCGAAGCGGCGGATGACGGGCAGGGCTTCTTCTTTGTCCCGGTCGGCGATGCTGGCCAGCAGGGTGCCCCGGTGGGGCACGTGGAAGCCGGCGGACTCGAAGGCCCGGTATAGGGCGGGGCCGTACCGGGTGTCCAAGCCGATGGCTTCACCGGTGGACTTCATCTCCGGGCCCAGGGCCACGTCCACGTCGGGCAGCTTGGCCCACGAAAAGACGGGCATCTTCACGGCATAAAAGCCGGGGGTGGGCAGCAGGCCGCCGCTGTAGCCCATCTGGGAGAGCTTCTCCCCCAGCATGGCCCGGGTGGCCAGCTCCACCATGGGCACGCCCGTCACCTTGCTCAGGAAGGGCACCGTCCGGCTGGCCCGGGGATTCACTTCCAGCACGTGCACCTTTCCTTGACCGTCCACTACGAACTGGATGTTCAACAGTCCGACGATCCCCAGGCGCAGGGCGATGCGGGTGGTGTAGTCCACCAGCACCTCCTGCACTTCGGGGCTCAAGGTGCGGGGCGGGTAGACGGCGGTGCTGTCGCCCGAGTGGACCCCCGCCCGCTCCACATGCTCCATGATGCCCGGCAGCAGCACTTGTTCACCGTCGCAAACCGCGTCCACTTCCACCTCGCGGCCGGCCACGAAGGCGTCCACCCACAGGGGATGATCGGGGGTCACCCGGGCCGCCGTGGTGATGTAGGCGGCCAGGTCGTCGGGGTCGTGGACCACCTCCATCCCCCTGCCCCCCAGGACATAGGAGGGCCGCACCATGACGGGGTAGCCGATGGCTTGGGCCAGGGCGGCGGCCTCGGCGGGGTTGGCGGCGGTGCCGCCCGCCGGGCGGGGGATGTTCAGTTCCTGAAGCAGGCGGTCCATCTTGTCCCGGTCTTCGGCGGCGTCGATGGCGTCGATGGGGCTGCCCAGCAAGGGGACGCCCCGCTGGGCCAGGGGGCCCGCCAGGTTGATAGCCGTCTGGCCGCCGAACTGGGTGACCACGCCCATGGGCTTCTGGTCCTGGATGACGTTGAGGACGTCGTCCAGGGCCAAAGGCTCGAAAAACAGCCGGTCCGCCGTGTCGAAGTCGGTGCTGACGGTCTCGGGGTTGTTGTTGATGATGAGGGCCTCATAGCCCGCCCGCTGCAAAGCCCAGACGGCGTGGACGGTGCAGTAGTCGAACTCGATGCCCTGGCCGATGCGGATGGGGCCCGCCCCCAGCACCAGCACCCGGGGCCTTTCGCTCCCTTCAGGCGCGGTGCCCGTCCGGTCCGAGTAGGTGGAGTAATAGTAGGGTGTGGCGCCGGCGGGCTGATCCCCGTTGCCGCTGCCGATGCCCCGGTAGCGGGGCTGCAGCCCCTGCTCCTGGCGGCGCCGGGTGATCTCGCCGGGCTGCACCTGCAGGACCCGGGCGATATGCTCGTCCCCCATGCCCGCCCGGACCGCCTCGGCCAGCAGTTGGTCGTCCACGGCGGGGGCCGCCGCCAGGCGCCGCTCCAGGCGGACGATGTCCATCAACTGCTGGATGAACCACGGGTCGATGCCGCTCAAGGCGGCGGCCCGGTCCGGGGGCATGCCCCGCCGCAGGGCTTCGGCCGCCACGAAAAGCCGGTCATCGGTGGCCTCCACCAACTCCTGCTCCACCTGGGCGTCGGTGAGGCCGGCGGCACGGGCCGAGTGGAAGGCGTCCACCCCCAGTTCCAAGGAGCGGACGGCCTTGAGGAGGGCGCTCTTGAAGGTGTCGCCCACGGCCATGACTTCGCCCGTGGCCTTCATCTGGGAGCCCAGGCGCCGGTCGGCGGCGTGGAACTTGTCGAAGGGCCAGCGGGGGATCTTCACAACCACATAGTCAAAATGAGGGTAGTATTCCGCCAGGGTGCCCCGGCCGCCGGGATGGGGCAGGTCGGCCAGGGTCCGGCCCGTGGCGATCAAGGCGGCCACCTTGGCGATGGGGAAGCCGGTGGCCTTAGAGGCCAGGGCGCTGGAGCGGCTCACCCGGGGGTTCACTTCCAGCACCACATACCGTTCCTCCCTGGGATGGACGGCGAACTGCACATTGCAGCCGCCTTCGATGCCCAAGGTGTTGATGATGGCCAGGGCCGCCTCTTCCAGCCGCTGCTGCATCTCCCGGCTGAGGGTGAGGATGGGCGCCGTGACGATGCTGTCGCCCGTGTGGACGCCGCAGGGGTCCACGTTTTCCATGCCGCAGATGATGATGGCCGCTCCCCGGCGGTCCCGCAGCACTTCGTACTCGATTTCCTTCCAGCCGGCCACGCTCTCTTCCACCAATACCTGCTGCACCGGGGAGAGGCGCAGGCCCCGGCGGGCAACGGCCGCCAGTTCCTCGGGATCGGCGGCGAAGCCGCCCCCGGTGCCGCCCAAGGTGAAGGCCGGCCGCACGATGACGGGATAGCCCGTTTCCGCGGCAAAAGCCAAGGCCTCGTCCACCGACCGGGCTACATCGGACCGGGGCAGGGGCTGGCCCAGGCCCGCCATGGTTTCCTTGAAGCGCTGGCGATCCTCAGCCATGCGGATGGTCTCCAGGGGGGTGCCCAGCAGTTGGACCTGAAAGCGGTCCAAGACGCCGGCGTCGGCCAGTTCCACGGCCAGATTCAACCCCACTTGTCCACCCAGGGTGGGCAGCAGCCCTTGGGGCCGCTCCTTTTCGATGACGGCCGCCGCCGCTTCCAAGGTCAACGGTTCCAAGTAGACGGCATCGGCCATGTTCAGATCGGTCATGATGGTGGCGGGGTTGGAGTTGAGGAGAACCACCGACAGGCCCGCGTCCCGGAGGCTGCGGCATGCCTGGCTGCCGGCGTAGTCGAATTCGGCGGCCTGGCCGATGACGATGGGCCCGGAGCCAATGACCATGACCTTGCGGAGGAACGTCGGTGCGCCCTTCGCCGGGTCATGCTCTGTGGGGCTCCGTTGAGCCATGGGGGAGACCTCCCGCTGATGCATAATAATACGAAGGTTTGACCTGCTGCGGCACCGGTCCCCGGGGCGGCAGGACGGGCAGCCCCCCCGGCCGGCGGCGGGGAATTGGCCCGTTTCTTTCCCTACATAGGGCCGGAGCCCCGCAGGCAGTCCACAATACTATACCTTGAAGGGCCGGTCCGGGCAAGAACCGCCGCCACGGAATATTGGTGCTTCGTCAGTGCATAAGTATGCAGGAGGGGCCCGGGTGTGCGGCGTTGACAGCATCTCGTCCCCAGTGCTATTTTGAACTTGACCTTTAGCACTCCCGGGGCATGAGTGCTAATGCATCAATATCCTACCGGTGATGAAACAATGTGGGACCGCATGCCAAGGCTGGATACGCGCAAAATGGACATCCTCCGCTATGTGGTAGTGGACTACGTGGCCACGGCAGAGCCCGTCGGTTCCCGCACCTTGGCCCGGAAGTACGGCTTGGGTGTCAGCCCCGCTACCATCCGCAACGAGATGGCCGATTTGGAGGCCATGGGCCTGCTGGAGCAGCCCCACACCTCGGCGGGGCGCATCCCCACCGACCAGGGCTACCGGCTGTTTGTGGATCAGTTGATGACCAGCATCAGCCCTCCCCAGAAGGAGCTGGAGCGGGTAAGGTCCCTGTACCGGGCCGCGGCCCGGGAGATCGAGGGCCGCATCCGCCTGACGGCCCATATCCTGTCGGAGGTGACCGAATACTTCTCGGTGGTCCAGGTGCCCGCCCGACACCAGACCACCTTGAACGGCCTGCACCTAGTGCCCATGCGGGGGCGGCAGGCGGTTCTCGTACTGGTCACCGACGAGGGGCTGGTGGAAAGCCGCATCATCGACCTGCCCCAGGAGATGGACGCGGCGGAACTGGCCCACATTTCCCGAGTCTTGAGCAGCCATCTGAAGGGGCACACCCTGGGGACCCTGAGCCGGGGCGCCCTGCTGGATCTGGCCTTGGAACTGGCCGGGTACCGGGCGGTGCTGGACCAGGTGCTGGAACTGCTGCGGGCCGAGGAGACCGATGACGTGGACGCCCGCCTGTACGCCAGCGGCGCCGCCAACCTGCTGCGGCAGCCCGAGTTCCAGGATGTGGAGCGGGCCCACCGCCTGCTGCACCTGCTGGTGGGCCGGCAGGGGTTGCTGCGGAGCCTGCTGGGGGACCCGGCTCCTGAAAGCAGCGTGCGGGTGGTCATCGGCTCGGAAAACCCCTTGGAGGGCATCCAGGACTGCAGCGTGGTGACCACTACCTACGCCATGGGCGACGGCACCTTGGGCCAGTTGGCCGTCATCGGCCCGCGGCGCATGGACTACAGTCTGATGATCGCGTGGGTGGAGACCGTTTCCCAGTTGCTGAGCGAGTCGTTGAGCCGGGGGCCGTAGCAGCGGCCCACCCTGGCCGCAACGGTTGCAATGCCGGCATTCCCAGTTGATTGCCCGGCATTTTTATTTGCCAGGAGGTAGAACATGGTGGAGCGGGAAGATACGGCGCCGGGCCCCGGCGGCCCGGAGCCGGGAGAATCTTTAGAAACCGACGGGGAAGGGCCCGGCGGGCAGGACGGGGAGACGGCCGCCGGTGAAGGGGCCGCCCAGGTGGCCGAGTTGGAGGCCCAGCTGGCCGCCCGGACGGAGCAACTGCAGCGGCTTCAGGCCGATTTCTTCAATTACCGGCGGCGCGTCCAGGAAGAGCAGCAGCAAATGGAGCAGCGGGCCGCGGCCAAGGTGCTGGCGGAACTGCTGCCCGTCCTGGACAACCTGGAGCGGGCGGCTGCCGCCGACGGTTCCGGGGACAACGACGAGGTGCGGGAAGGGGTGGCCTTGATCCTGCGCCAATTCCGGGACATCCTCAGCGCCCAGGGTGTGGAGCGCATCGAGGCCCTGGGCAAGCCCTTTGATCCCCAGTGGCATGAAGCCATGCTCCAGGCCGATTCCGACACCGTTCCCGATAATCACGTCATGGCCGAGCTGCAGGCGGGCTACCGCATGGGCAACTTGGTCCTGCGCCCCGCTCTGGTGCAGGTGGCCCGCAACCCGGCCGGGGACGCCGCAGCCCCGGCGGGCGACGCCCCGGCGGAGCCGGGGGAGACGGCGGAACCAGAGGAGAAAGCAGGTGAATAGCGATGGGGAAAGTCATCGGCATTGACTTGGGCACCACCAATTCGGCCATTGCCGTCGTGGAAGGCGGCGAGCCCACCATTATTCCCAACGCCGAAGGCGACCGCACCACCCCGTCGGTGGTGGCCTGGACCCGGGAAGGCGAACTCCTGGTAGGCCAGTTGGCCAAGCGGCAGGCGGTCACCAACGCCGAGCGCACCGTTCATTCGGTCAAACGCTTCATGGGCCGCAACTACGACCAGGAGGCCCAGGAAGCCAAGGTGTCCTATCAGCTGGTCCGGGGCCCCCAGGGGGATGTGCGGATCCGCATCGACGACAAGGATTACACGCCCCAGGAGATTTCCGCCAACATCCTGCGGAAGCTGAAGCAGGATGCCGAGGCCTATCTGGGGCAGCCCGTCACCCAGGCGGTCATCACGGTGCCGGCCTACTTCACCGACTCCCAGCGCCAGGCCACCAAGGACGCCGGGCGCATCGCCGGCCTGGAAGTGCTGCGCATCATCAACGAGCCTACGGCGGCGGCCCTGGCCTACAGCCGGCAGCTGGGCAGCGGCGAGCAGACGGTGCTGGTGTTCGACTTGGGCGGCGGCACCTTCGACGTTTCCATTCTTACGGTGGACATGGATGAGAAGCTCATCGAGGTACGGGCCACCAGCGGCAACAACAACTTGGGCGGCGACCACTTCGACGAGCGGGTGGTGGACTGGCTGGCCGAGCAATTCAAGGCCCAGCACGGCATCGACTTGCGCCAGGACCGGATGGCCCTCCAGCGGCTGCGGGAGGCGGCGGAACGGGCCAAGATCGAACTGTCCACCGTGCTCACCACCAACATCAACCTGCCCTTCATTACCGCCGACGCCAGCGGTCCGAAGCATTTGGACTTGGATTTGACCAGGGCCAAGTTCGAAGAGTTGACCCACGACCTGGTGGAAGCCACCATGGGGCCCACCCGCCAGGCCCTGCAGGACGCCGGCCTGGAGCCCCACCAGGTGGACCGGGTCATCTTGGTGGGCGGCTCCACCCGCATCCCGGCGGTGCAGGCGGCCATCGCCAAGTTCGTGGGGAAGGAGCCTTTCAAGGGGATCAACCCCGATGAAGTGGTGGCCTTGGGAGCGG
>DATGRI010000044.1 GCA_035303785.1 Sphingobacteriaceae bacterium | reverse complement strand
GTCCCGCTTCATGTCCACCAAAATGCCGTGCTCGTCGTAGGAGTCGACAGTATGCACCCCTTGGGCCAGGTATTCCGCCGCCATTTGGGGCACCGTGCGGCTGGGGGTGCAGAGGAGGGCCACATCCACCGGCCGCAGTTCATCCAGGCTGCCGGCCACGGGAATGGCATCCGGCAGGCCGGGGGGCCGCTGGGGGTTCCGGCGGATCACACCGGCGGGCTCCAAGTCGGGGGCGGCCAGGAGGGCCTCCACGGCGTAGCGTCCGATGTTGCCGTATCCGACTACGGCCACCCGTGCTTTTTCTTTGGAGGATGACGACATGCTGCATCACCTTTCCAGGGCGCTAGGCTGCAAAACTCTTTTACAGTCCCGCGGCAGACTCCTCTATTTTGGAGGAGGGGCGGCTGCAGGTGTAGTAGCTCCCGGTTAAGTCTGCCCGCCCTGAGGGAGCAGGAGGAGAAGATGAACCAAGGGATTTTGGTGGAACGGGGCCCCGTGGCCCGCATCACCTTCAACCGGCCGGACCAGCGCAACGCCCTGCGGTACGAAGATTGGAGCACCCTGGCGATGGAGGTGCCCCGGCTGGCCGCCGACAGCACCGTCCGGGTCATAGTGTTCACCGGCGCCGGCGACAAGGCTTTTTCCGCCGGCGGCGACATCAGCCAGTTTCCCCAGTGGCGCATGGGGGTGGATCAGGCCCGGGAGTACCAGAAGGCGGTGGAAAGCGCCCTCCAGGCCATCATGGACTGCCCCCAGCCCACCGTGGCCCGTATCAACGGAGCCTGCACCGGCGGCGGCCTCCAGGTGGCCACCGCCTGCGACGTGCGCCTGGCGGCGGCCGGCGCCCGCTTCGGCATGCCCATCGCCCGCATCGGCGTCGTTATCGGCTGGCGGGAACTGGAGCGGCTGGTGGAACTCATCGGCATCGGCGGCGCCTCGGACCTGCTGCTGACGGGCCGGCTGGTGGACGCCCAGGAGGCCAAGGCCATGGGCCTGGTGCAGCGGGTTGCGGCCCCCGATCAACTGGACCAGCTGGTGGAGGAGACCATCGAGGCCCTTACGGCCGGATCGCCTTACACCCATCGGGTGCACAAGGAGATGCTGGCCTTGCTGCCCAAGCACCCGGGCCTGCAGAAGCTGCCCGCCAAAGCCCGGGAACTGCCCTTGACCGCCGTCAACAGCATGGACTACCGGGAAGGGGTGGCCGCCTTCCTGGAAGGCCGCCGGCCCAACTTCACCGGCCGCTGACCCGGCCGCTCCCGGCGGCTCGGCCCCCTGCCGCCCAACCCCCTCTGGAGTTCAATAAATAGAATTCTGTTTCTTTGTTCCGCAAGGTTTACAAATCAATAGTAAATATGCTAGTCATGTACTGTATTATTTTGAAAACTGCCCTTTTCATAAGGGGAAACTATTCAGTTTATTGAATGGCATTTTTCGGAATTGCCTTGCGAAAGGACTGGTACGGTGAGTTCCCAGTTGGGCATAAAGCTGCGGCGCCTAAGGGCGCAGCGGGGTCTCACCTTGAAGGAAGTTCAGCGGATCACGGGCTTGTCCCCGTCCTTCATCAGCATGGTGGAGAACGGCCGGACCGACATCTCCCTGTCCCGTCTGATGCGGCTGGCCGACGCCTACAACGTAACCCTTGCCGACATCCTGGCCCCGCCGGAACCCGACGGGCCCTTGTCGGTCAAGTCCCTGGACGAGGCCACCGTCATGCCTGTGAAGGAGCAGGGGGTGCGGGTTCTGCTGCTGGCGCCGGGGGAACGGGACCTGGAGCCCTACATAATGGAGTTCGAGCCGGGCAGTTCCCTGACCAACCTGGCCCATCAGGGGGAGGAGTTTTTCCACGTCCTGAAGGGACAGATTCTGTTCACCGTGGAGCCCGATGTGCCCCGCATCCTGGAAACGGGCCAGACCGCCTACTTCAAAGGGGACCACGTCCACAGCTTCCATAATCCCGGGGACGAAGTGTGCATCATCATCGGCGCCGTTGCCCGGGGCCTGCGGCCCGCCACGGAAATCTAGGCCGCCCCTTTTGGCCCGGCAGGTCTCCCCATCCTGAGGCCGTTTTGGTGTTATGTTATTGGATACCGGCGGCTATTCGGCTGAGCAGGAGGGGGAACTCCGGTGAGTGCACTGTTGATGCGCCGCGTCATCCTGCAGGTCAGCGGCCATCCCGGGGTGGAGCGGCTGGTGCGGGCCAACGCCGACAAGTTCGGCATCGGGCGGTTCGTCGCCGGCGAGAGCCTGGAGGAGGCCGTGGCGGTGGCCGGCCGGCTCCAGGCCAAAGGGCTGCTGGTCACCATGGACCGCCTGGGGGAGTACGTCAAGGATCTGTCCCAGGCCCGGGAAGCCATGGAGCAAATCCTCTCCCTGGCCGACGCCCTGCATGCCGCCGGCAACCCCGTCAACATCTCCGTCAAGCTCACCCAGCTGGGCCTGGACATCGGCCGGGATCACGCCGCCGCCCACCTGCGGTCTATCGTGGAGCGGGCCGCCGGCTACGACGGGTTCATCCGGGTGGACATGGAAGACTCAGCCCGGGTGGACGTCACCTTGGACCTGGTGAAGGAATTGTGGCAGGAGTTCCCCGGGCGCATCGGCACCGTCATCCAGTCCTACCTGTACCGCAGCCGGGATGACCTGGAGGGCCTGGCGGCCTTGGGCATGAACGTGCGCATCGTCAAGGGCGCCTACCTGGAGCCGCCGGAGGTGGCCTTCCCCGACAAGGAAGATGTGGACCGCAACTTCTTCGAGTTGGTGCGCCTCCTGCTGGAGCGGGACTGCTACGCGGCGGTGGCCACCCACGACTCCCGCCTCATCGAGCAGGTCCTGGACTACGCCGGTCAAAAGGGCATCGGCCGGGACCGGTTCGAGTTCCAGATGCTGTACGGCATCCGCCCCGATCTCCAAGAGCAATTGGCCCGGGACGGCTACCGGGTCCGGGTGTACGTACCCTACGGCCGGGACTGGTACGGCTACTTCAGCCGCCGCCTGGCGGAGCGGCCCGCCAACGTCTGGTTCGTCCTGCGCAATTTGTTCCGCTGAAATACTTTATCCGTGCAACGCGCAGCCTCAGGTTGGGTGCCGCTGGACCCGGTTCAATACCAGTAGGCCGGGTAGTGGCGCTCGGGATCCAGGTTGTTCACCACCAGGGCCACCAGCAGCAGCAGCAGGGCTCCCGCCAGCACCGGCGATACCAGCCAGGCGTAGCTGCCTTGGGAGGCGGTGACGCCCAGGAGGGCGGTGGCGCCGGCGGGCGGGTGGACCACCCGGAGCATGACCATCAGGCCGATGGCCAGGGCAACGCCCAAGCCCACGGCCAGGAAGCCGCTGCCGAAAAAGTTGTTCACCGTGACGCCGATGAAAGCCGCCAGCAAGTGGCCGCCCAGCAGGTTCCGCGGCTGGGAGAAGGGGGCCGCGGGGGCGCCGTACAGCAGCACCGCCGATGCACCGAAGGGCGCAAAAAGGGTGAAGAGTTGGCCTTGGAGGGCCAGGTAGGCCAGGAGGGTGATGCCCACGAAGCCGCCGATGAAGGACCAGAGGCCCTGGCTCAGCTTGACCTGGGGCAGGTCGGCCTTCACCCGCTGTCCGGACCACTTTTGGAAGTAGCCTTTTGGTGCTTCTCTAACCTCGCCCATGACATCACATCCTATTGGTGATGAGTGTCTGCCGCAGTCATCTCCGCCGTTACCATTCCACCCGCCGCAGTAGGACATACCCGGCGGCAAGGCTAACTTACCCGGCAGGCCGACTGCTTTTGCCCGGCAGTGTTTTGATATTTTCTCGCGGAGGAGGGTGTTCCTTGGAGGTTCAGCCCAACATCATCGTGCCCCTGGGCTACGGCCGGTACGCCCGGTCCGACGTCATCACCGTCCTGGAGCCCATCGAAGACGAAGAGCGGGGTCCCGGCCGCCGCACCAAAGTGTACGTAGAAGGCCGGCCCCATCCCATCATCGCCTCCCGCACCGAGGCCACCATCTTGCGGGACATGACCCGGGTGCCGTCGGAAGTGGCGGAGGCCCGGGCCGCCCTGAACCTGCTCCAGGATCTCCTGGAAGATTTCGCTGAGGTGGGGCCCATGCTGCGGCGCAGCATCCGGGAGGAAGCCGGCATCGACATCGACAGCTTGGAAAGGCGGATTCGCCGGGTACTGGCCGACGGCTTGGAGGGGTAAGGCGACAGGGGGCCCTCTTCCGCGCCTTGGGACCGGGCTGACTCCCGCTCAGCCGCCTCCCGGCCGCCCTCAGCCGTCTCCCGCCTCCCCTGGTGGGAACAGTTCCCACCACGCCTGCGTCTCAAAGGGGTAAACGCCCCCGGTGACAACGGGGCAAGCAGGTCCGGAAGGGGTGGTTCCATGGAGTGGAGCGTCCTCAAGATCAAGCGGAAACCGCTTCTTGCCCTGGTCAGCCTGGTGCTGGCCGCGGCGCTGGTGGCCGCGGGCTGCAGCCCCGGCGGCGTGGGCAAGGCGGCGGGCATCGGGCTGGAGCCCGAAGGACCCGGTCATCCGGTGGAGTTGAACGAAGACCTGGCCGAGGCCCAACTTCGTTTCGGCCTCAATCTTTACCGCGCCCTGGCGGATCAAGATGACGGCGGGGACGACAACGTTTTCATTTCACCCACCGGCATCGCCCTGGCCTTGGCCATGACCTACAACGGGGCCCGCAACGAGACGGCCAGGGCCATGGCCGAAGCCCTCCAAGTGGACGCCATGGATCTGGAGACCTTCAACGAAGCCAACTACGCCCTCATTCAGGCCCTGGTTGAAGCCGCCGACGCCGAGGACAATGTGGAGCTGCGCATCGCCAACGCCCTGTGGCAGCGGGAAGGAGCCGCCTTCTACGACGACTTCCTCACCCGCAACCGCCAGTACTTCGGGGCGCCGGTGGAAGCCATGGACTTCGACGATCCCGCCACGGTGGACGCCATCAACAACTGGGTCAGCGAGCAGACGTCCGGCCGCATCACCGAATTGATTTCCGACATCTCGCCCGAAACGGTGCTTTTCCTCATCAACGCCATCTATTTCAAAGGGTCCTGGAGCGAGCCTTTCGATCCTGAACTGACGGCCCAGGCAGACTTCCACCTGTCCGGCGGCGGCACCATCCCCGTGTTCATGATGAACCAGGACGGCACCTTCGCCCATTACGCCGGCGATGGCTTCCAGGGCATCCGGCTGCCCTACGGCGACGAAGGGCGGCTGGCCATGTACGTCTTCCTGCCCGATGAAGACCGAGGTCTGGCCGATTTCAACGAACTGCTGACGGCCGAAAACTGGCGGCAGTGGCAGACCGGCTTCGCCGAGAAGTACGGCCAGGTGTCCCTGCCCCGCTTCCAGCTGAACTACAAGACCAGCCTAAGGAGCGCTCTGGAGCAACTGGGCATGGGCATCGCCTTCGACCGGGATCAGGCCGACTTCGGCGGCATGGCTCCCATCGGTCCCGGCCACAACTTGTTCATCAGCAACGTGGTCCACGAAACTTTCCTGCTGGTGAATGAGGAAGGGGCTGAGGCGGCAGGCGCCACCGCGGTGGAGGTGGGGGTGACCAGCCTCATCCAGCCGTCCTTCACTTTCGTAGCCGACCGGCCCTTCTTTGTGGCCATTCAGGACGACGAGACGGGGGCGCTGCTGTTCGCGGGAG
Source organism: Sphingobacteriaceae bacterium (assembly GCA_035303785.1). Taxonomy (GTDB): domain Bacteria; phylum Bacillota; class Sulfobacillia; order Thermaerobacterales; family RSA17; genus DATGRI01. The sequence goes on along the minus strand of DATGRI010000044.1, from coordinate 8,982 downwards.
CCGTCAGCCATCCGGAGCCGGTGATGGAGTAGCCGGCGCCAGGAGTGCGCCTAGGCGTGCGCCGAGGGGTGAGCCTACGGGTGCGCCTAGGGGCATAAGGGGCATAAGCCCACCGGCTGTGCCTATTGCCCTGCCCGGCGCCCGGCTTCAACAGGTCAAGCCCACGCAGGAGGCTTATTCCCCGGCCGCCCGGGCGAAACGGGGGTCTGTGGGGCGGAATAAGCCCAGCAGGAGTGCTTCAGCCGTTCTGGGAGGGCATCAAGGAGGGGAATAGGCCCAGCGTCTGGGCTTAGCCTGCCGGAAGTTCCGGCGACGGATCTGGGAGAGCCCAACTGGCAGGCCGGCAGGCAGCAGATTAGTAAATAAAGGAACGCAAATCATACCGGGCGGTGCGCAGTCCCAGGGCCCGGATCTGCCGGGTGAGGGACTGGAGCGCCGCCTCGGTTTCTTCCGGGGTCATGGGGGTTAGCCCGTGCTCCCGGCGCAGTTGGGGATATTCGGTGTTGGGCTGCTCCAGGAAGGGCGACACGTAGATGATGTCTTCCCGGTCCAGGTCCATGCCGGCCAGGGCCTCCACCGTGGCCTGGGCGTGGCGTTGGGCGTAGGGACGCCCCCCGGCGCCCACCATGACGATGAGCCCCACGGACAGGCCGCCCGCCTTGAGCAGGGCGACGAAGTCGGCCAGTTCCCGGCGGGAGCCCGGCTTGTTCAGCAGGGCCAGCAGTTCGTCCAGGCCGGTCTCCATCCCGATGTACACCCGGCGGAAATCCAGCCGGGCCAGGGCCGCCCACTTTTCCCGCTCGCCCCGCTGGCCGGAGTAGACGTCGATGAAGCCGTAGAACTCATGACCGGGAAAGGTCTCCTGGGCTATTTGGACCAGGGGCGTCAGCCGGTCCAAGGACAGGGAGAGGGCGTTGCCGTCGGCCAGGAAGATGCCCCGGCGGTAGCGCCAGGCCGGACCCAGCAGTTCCCGCACCCGCTGGGCGTGGAGGGCGAACTCCTCCGGTGTGCGCACCTGGAAGGGGCGGTCCCGGTACAGGCCGCAGAAGGCGCATTTGTTCCAGCTGCAACCGGTGCTGGCCTGCAGGACGATGCTCATGTAGCAGTCGGGCGGCAGGATGGACGGCGGCCACTGGTAAGCATCCCGGTAGCGGTCGGCTTCTGCCTGAAGGGCCTCCGGGGTCCAGACCAGCACTTCATCGTCCAAGCGCCGGCGCAGCAGGTCGGGCGCCTGCCGGCGGACCTGCCGGGCCAAGTGATCCACCTCGTCCAGGAGGGCCTGCCCCTCGTCCGGGGGGAGGGGCTGCCAGTGGCGGACGGCGCCGTTGCCCGTCCGCACGTGGAGGCCGCCGGCCAGGTCTCGCCGGTAGGTGCGGCCCCGCCGATAATAGGAAAAAAGGCGGCCGGCCCGGTCGAAGGTGATGACCCGGTGCCTGTCGGGGCTGATGACCGTTGACTCCCGGCCCACGCTGAAGAGCAGTTCCCCAGCTGTAGCCACGCCTGCACCTCCTCGGCTTGATGATATCCTACGGGAACAATCATCACCATCAGGGCGTCAGAAGGGGTGCTCCTGGGAGAAAGTTCCGTACGGAAAAGATATTGAAAGGACGGGGTTGGCATGAGGCATTGGCGAGGTTCCAGGGGGCTGCTCCTGCCCGCCCTGGCGGTGGTGCTGATAGGGGCGCTGCTGGCGGCGGGCTGCGGGTTGTCCGGGCCGGGGGGCCGGACCGCTGCCGCCGGCATCGGGCCGGAGCCCGAAGGCCCGGGGTACGAAGTGGACCTGGACAACGACGTGGCGGCCGCCCTCAACCGCATGGGCTTGCGTCTTTACCGGCAGTTGGCCGCCCAAGAGGGCAACGGGGGCGGTGACGACGAAGGCGACGACGGCGGCGGCTTGTTCATTTCGCCGGCCAGCATCGCCATGGCCCTGGCCATGACCTACAACGGCGCCCGGGGCGAAACCCAAGCAGCCATGGCCCAGGCCTTGTCCCTGGAAGGCTTGGATTTGGACACCATCAACGAATCCTACTACGCCCTGATCGAGGAACTGGCGGCGGCGGCCGACCCCGAAGCCGGGGTGCAGCTGCGCATCGCCAACGGCATCTGGCACCGGCAGGGCGTCGACTTTTACGAGGACTTCCTGGACCGCAACCGGCAGTTTTACGGCGCCGCCGTGGAAACGGCCGACTTCGACGACCCGGCCACCGTGGACGCCATCAACGGCTGGGTGAGCGACATGACTGAAGGCCGGGTCACCGAATTGCTGGAGGAGATCCGGGACGACTCCGTCATGTTCCTCATCAACGCCCTGTATTTCAAAGGCAACTGGACCGACCCCTTCGACCCGAGCCACACCCGGCCCATGCCCTTCAACGGCGGGCCGGAAATACTGATGATGTTCCGGGAAGGGGAAATGGCCCATTTCAAGGGCGAGGGCTTTGAGGCGGTGCGCCTGCCTTACGGTGAGGAAGGCCGCCTGGCCATGTACGTCTTCGTCCCCGATGAGGAATCCGGATTGGACGCCTTCACCGCCGCCCTGACCTACGACAATTGGAAGGAGTGGCAGGCCGGCTTCGCAGAAAAGGTCGGGCGGGTGGGGCTGCCCCGGTTCCGCCTGGCCTATGAGACAAAATTGAACGACGCTCTAAAGGCCATGGGCATGGAGATCGCCTTCGACCGCCTCCGGGCCGACTTCAGCGGCATGCGGCCCGTGTCCCCGGGCAACAACCTGTTTATCGGGGATGTCCTCCACGAAACCTTCCTCCAGGTCGATGAAGAAGGTTCCGAGGCAGCGGGGGCTACCTCCGTGGAAATCCGGGAGGAAAGCGCCCTGATTCCCGATTTTGAACTGGTGGCGGACCGGCCCTTCTTTGTGGCCATCCAGGATGATGTGACGGGTGTGCTGCTGTTCGCGGGCGCGGTGACCGACCCGCAGCCGGTTAAGTAAGGGCGGGGCCCGGCAGGGGAGGATGGCGGCTTGTACCAACGGGAAACCTTCGGCCCGGTGACGGCGGGCGCGGGCCTGCTGCAGAAGGGCAGGATGAGCATGCCCGTGTACGTGTACTACGTGGACGGCCTCCTCATCGACACCGGCGCCCGGGTCCTGGGCGACGGGCTGCGGCGCTTCCTGGCGGACCTGCCGCCGGTGGAGCGGGTAGTTTTGACCCATCTCCACGAGGATCATTGCGGCATGGCCGCGCCGCTGGCCGCCGAGGGCATCCCCATCTACTGCCATCCCGAATATGTGGAAGCGGCCGGGGCTCCCCTGCGGTTTGCCTGGTACCGGCGCACCTTGTCGGGCCGGCCCGAGCCCTTCCCCGCCCAGCCCCTCGGACTCAGGGTGGAGACAGAGCATTACACCTTCCACGTGATCCCCACCCCCGGCCACGCCCCTGATCACATAGCTCTCTACGAGCCCGACAGGGGCTGGCTGTTCAGCGGCGACTTGTTCCTGGGCACCAAGGTGGTCACGGTCACGCGGCACGAATCCATGCCTTTGCTCATGGAGTCCATCGCCCGGGTATTGGAGTTGGATTTCCAAGAGTTGTTCTGTGCCCATGCCGGCAGGGTTGAAGGCGGAAAGGAGGCGCTGCGGGCCAAGCTCCAGGCATTGGAGCGAATTCAGGGGGAAGTGCACAGGCTGGCGGCCTTGGGCTGGAGTCCGGGGAAGGTGGCCCGCCGGCTGTTCCCCGGCTATTGGTACAAGCCCCTGACCCTCATTTCCTTGGGGGAGCATTCGTCGGCCCACATCGTCCGGTCCTTTTGGCCCCGCTAAAGAGAAGGTGATTTGGTAATCATCGGGAAGGAACCTCCATATCCTAATTGGTCGGGCTCAACAAATTTACGCGCTTCTCCGGTGCAAATGCGCCGCTGAAGATTGCATGGGGAGGATTTCGATGGACGTTTTCCGCCGTTGGCGGTTTTCCCGACTGTTGATTTTTGGCTTGGTGCTCTTTGCTGCCCTGGTGCTGGCGGCTTGCGGCGGCGGCACCGCCGGCGATCAGGATGGCGATGGTGCTGAGACCCAGCAGGCGGCGCCCGGGGAAGAAGGCGATGTCCAAGACGAGTCTGTCCCGGGGATGAGGAAGACCCGGCCGCAGAACTCGAGGAAGTGACGGAAAACTTCTTCCGGCACCTGGGCGACGTATCCAAGATGTTTCAGCGGGTCGTCTATCGCTGGGAGGATCCCGCGGATTCTTTTAAACAACGCAAGGGTGCGGTTTGAGTTTATCGGTCGGGACAACATTGACGGTGTAGGTGCGGACGAAGTCCTTTTGGTCATGGAGTCCGCGGTGAACCGGGCGTGGATGCCAACTTCACCTACCGGTTCGCCCACTTCGCAGACTTCGCGCTCATCTTGGGCTGGAAAGCAGTTGAAGACGGCCGGTTGATGGAGATGGAATTGATCCCCGAGGAAATCGTGTTGCGCTAAATTGCACGGATGACTAGCCGGAAAATAGAGAGGGCCCGCCCCTATAGGGCGGGCCCTCGGCGTTTCCCTTTGTTATTCGGCGAACCAAGGCTCCACCAAATGGCGATGGTCTTCCAGCCATTCCCTGGCTGCTTCTTCGTAGTCATCGGCTTCAAGAACTGCTACTTCCAAGGAGCCCAGCGTGTCATCGTCGAGGCTGAAGTTGCCCAGCCAGCGCGCTACATCCGGATGGCGTTCGCTGAAGCCTGCAGTGGCCAGAATGTGGAGTTCTTCCTGGCCGCTGGGGTTCATCAAGTTTTCCGGATCGTCCAAGTACCTGATGGGGTACTGGGCGAAGGCCCAATGGGGCCGCCACAAGGTCACCACGACGGGTTCCTCGTTTTCCACGGCCTTGTCCAGGGCAGCCAGCATGGTCGTTTCGCTGCCTTCGATAAGCTGCCAGTCATCCAAGCCGTACCCAGGCATGGCCTCTTCTTGGGTGATGCGCATCAGGCCTGCACCGGCATCGATGCCGACAATTTGCCGGCCGAACACATCGCCGGCGGCCGCCAGTTCGGACAAGGATTCAATTTCCACATAGTCAGGGACCGCCAGGCCCAGGTCAGCGGTATCGTACCAGATTCCCAAGCTTTCCAATTGGTCACCGTAGCGCTCCATATACTCGCTGTGGGTGTTGGGCAGCCAAGCGTCCAGGAATAGGTCGATGCTGCCTTGGGCTAGGCCGCCGAAGAGGGGTCCTGCCCCCATTTCCATCGCCTCAACCTCATATCCCTGCTCTTCCAGCAGGGCCTTCCACAAATAGGTGACGGCGATATCTTCTGCCCAGGTGACGTAACCGATGGTCAACTGCTCTCCCGAGGGATCGGTGGCGCCGTTGTCGTTGTCTGTCTCCCCATTGCTGGGAGCCCCTCCGCCGCCACAGGCGGCCAAAAGTAATGCCAACAGGGCAATGACTATAACGGTCAATCCCTTAAGCCGGCGCAAAAAACCACGTCCTTTCCGGATTTGAGCAGAGCAGGCTTAGGCTTGGGCCGTTTTGGCACCCCGTCCCAGCCGCCAGGAAATACCTTCCGTCAGGCGGTCCAGAAAGATGGCCAAAATAACGACGCTCAGCCCGGCTTCAAAGCCCAGCCCAATGTTCAAGGTCGACAATGAGCGATTGACTTCACTGCCGAGGCCGCCGGCGCCTACAAGGCCGGCGATGACCGCCATGGAAAGGGCCAGCATAATAACTTGATTAATGCCGGCCATGATGGTCGGGATGGCTACCGGCAGCTGCACCTTGAACAAAATTTGATTTGGGGTGGCGCCAAAGGCTAAGCCGGCCTCAATCAGCTCGTCTGCAACCTGGCGGATGCCCAGTTCGGTGAGCCGTACTGCCGGTGGGATGGCGAACACGAGGGTGGCGAACACAGCCGCGGGAGTGCCGATATCGAGGAAGAAGATGGCAGGAACCAGGTAGACGAAGGGCGGCAGGGTCTGCATAAAGTCCAGCAGCGGGCGTATGAAAGCGCTGAAGGCATTGCGTCTGCTGGCAATGATGCCCGTGGGCACACCGATCAATACGGCCACGAAGCTCGCCGCCACGGTCAAAGCCGCCGTCCTCATGGCGGGCTGCCAGAAACCGAGGATGTCCACCAAGGCGAAGGCCGCAAAGGTGAAGAATCCGAAGCCCACTCCCCGCACCCGCCAAGCCACCAATGCCAAAAGCAAGATGACCACGAAGGGCGGCAGGAAGGTGAAGCCCGACTCCAGGGTTGCCACCAGCCACCGGGAAGCGACAGTGATGGCATCCCAAAGCACCCTCAGGTGAACCTGCAGCCAATCGACCAACTGGACTATATATTGACCGAGGGGAATTTGGATGTTTTGCCAGGGAGAAAACATGTTTTGCTCCTGTCGTACCAGCGACCGGAGCCGCCGAGGTTGATGCTGATGGCCGTTGATTTTAGCCCGCTCCGCCTCGGCGAGGTAGTATATAACGAACAACGGCAGGTTGGCAAGGCAAAACCCATCGGGGAATTGCCAGGGAGGATACTGTTCAGCCGGCGGCCAAGGACGAGGTAGGGGGTAGTGAAGATTGCCACAGGACAATCTTGATCATGGGCTGGAGCCGGCGATTAGGGTTCGTGGCCTGTACAAAATATTCGGCCGCAATCCCGGCGCCATTTTAAAACGGGTGCAAGCCGGCGAGAGCAAGGATGAAATTCTCAAAAGCACCGGCCACACCTTGGCTCTGGCCGATGTGAACTTTGAAGTGATGCCGGGGGAAATTTTTATCGTCATGGGCTTGTCGGGCAGCGGAAAGTCCACCTTGGTGCGCTGCCTCAATCGGCTGATTACACCGACCGCCGGTGAAATTTGGATCGGCAACAGCAATGTGGCCGCATTGAAGCCGAGGGAACTGAGACACTTGCGCATGAAAAAAATGGCCATGGTGTTTCAGGGCTTCGGTCTCTTTCCCCACCGGACGGTATTGGACAATGCCGCCTTCGGACTGGAAGTCGCCGGGGTAAAAAGGGAAGAACGATACCGCCGGGCCCTGGAGGTGCTGGAAGTCGTCGGCTTGAAAGGATGGGCCGACGCCTACCCGGACCAACTGTCGGGGGGCATGCAGCAGCGGGTCGGCCTGGCCCGGGCCCTTGCTCCCGACCCCGACATTCTTCTGATGGACGAGCCCTTTTCCGCCCTGGATCCCCTTATCCGCCGGGAAATGCAGGATGAACTGCTGGACTTGCAGGACCGCCTGAACAAGACGATCGTGTTCATCACCCACGATTTGGACGAGGCGCTGAAGTTGGGTAACCGCATCGCCATCATGAAGGACGGTCGCATAGTTCAAATCGGCAAGCCCGAACAAATTTTGATGGAACCGGCAGATGATTATGTGGCCTCGTTCATCGGTGATGTGGACCGTTCCAAAGTGCTGCACGCCGGTGATGTCATGATGCGGCCCGATGCCTTGGTGCGCATTGACCACACACCACGCATCGCCTTGCGGAAAATGGAGCAGGAGGGTCTTTCCAGTGTTTTCGTAGTCGGTCCCGGGCGGAAATTGGCGGGCATTGTGACCTTGGACGATGCCATTGCTGCAGCCAATCGGGAGGAAGAGAATCTGGAGCATTTGCTGTTAGATGATTTTCCAACAACGGGACCCGATACGCCTCTCCAGGATCTCATACCGGTGGCGGCCCGGACCCGCTTCCCCATTGCCGTCATCGATCAAGACCGGCGGCTTTTGGGGATCATCGTGCGGGTCACCATTTTACGGGCATTGGTCAACGGTGCCCAGGCCCAACCCAAGCCGGTTTAAGAATAGCCCTTTGGGGCACGCAAAAGCGCGAACTGCTGTTCCCGACCATAGATGACGGACCAGCCTCCCTACAATGGGGTCACACCGGGCCCCGGCGTAGGGAGGCTTGCTTTTTGGGCGGCCGCCGGCGTGGCTATGGTCACGGTGTATCCGGCAAGGGGGGCAGTCAAGCCAATACCCAGCAATAATTCTAAAATCCGGCAGGATAGGTCCCTTTTTTGTCCAATAATGTCAGTAAAGCCCAAGGCTTCAGCCGCACACACTCTTCTCCCGAACAAATCTGCCGGTACAAAGCCACGAGGAACAACTGAAAATTTTCCGGTTTCCCAATGGGTACTCGGGACCTTGCCAGGCTGCTCATCCTGCCCGGCAGGCCCGGTTGCAGCCGGCCGGCAGGCCGTCGGCCGGATTTCTGCCCACAGGCCGGCCTGGAAAGGGGGGACGAAGGGGCCGGCAGTGGTGGGGCTGGGATGTCCACAAAGAAGGAGGTCGATGTGTGTTGAGATTCAAGGGCTTCTCGGTTCTGGCCCTGGTGATGGTTTGGGTCATGGCCTTGTCGGTGGTGGCCATGGCGGCACCCGAAGGCATGACCCAGATTTCCAATACCCTGTCGGGCAGTCTGGAGCCGGCGGGAGACGGGGCGATCATCCGGATCAACGAGGACCTGTCCCCGAAGAGCGTTGTGGGTCTGTGGGATGAGTTCTCGGTGACGACTGAGGTTGAGGAAGCTTACGTCGGCACCATGGTAAGGGCGCGAATTGAGATTGTCACAGAGAACGCCGACGGGTTCGACCTGGAGTACTTCGAGACCGGCGGCGGGCAAAACGTATTCAAGGAACTGAACTTCCAAGGAAATGAAGCTTGGTTCGGGCCAGCCGGAGGCTTCCCCCTCATCGATGGTGCCACCAGCTACTTCCGGGTCACCTGGAATGAGCCCGGGAACTATGAATTCAAGGTCAGCCTGGTGAAGGCCGACGACCCTGCAGCGGTTGTCGCCGAAAATACGTCGGCGGTAGAGGTTGTCGCCGGCGAGGCCATCAAACTCAGCTGGCAAGACGGGAAGCAGGAGTACACCTACGATGCCACCGGCAAGGCTGAGACCTCCACGGTTACTGCCAGCCTGAACAACGACATAACCCACGTGGACTCGGTGCTGTACATCATCCACTTGGCCAAGGGCGACGGTAAAGCGGCCACCCCGGACGACATCACCATTACCGGCACGGGCGGCCAGCAG
>DATGRI010000043.1 GCA_035303785.1 Sphingobacteriaceae bacterium | reverse complement strand
GGAAGGGGCCTGCTGGGTGGCCTCGATGACTACGTCCAAAACGAAATTGAACAGCAGCATTTCAAACAACACCGAGTAGGGGACCCCGGCCCGGGATACGGCCACGTTGACCACCAGGTCCGGCGGTAGCACCTCGGGACTGACCCCCAAGAGGGACACGTAGGCCGCTGGGGCCAGGGTGCCCAGCATCAGCCCGGCCATCCGCAGCATTCGGACAAAAGTGGATCCCAGGCTGCCGGGGATAAACACTTCCGCGTCCCGCTGCAGTTCCGGCAGGGTGGTGGGCAGGACCAGGGTGAAAGGGGTGCCGTCCACCACGACGGCCACCCGCCCCTCCACCAGGGAGGTCACTACCCGGTCGGTGCGCTCGGTGCGCTCCCCCAGGGGGAAGGGGGTCATGGCGGCCCCCACCAGAATCTCCTCGATGTCGTTGGCGCCCCGCACGAAATCCACATCGATATGCTGGATGCCCTGGCAAATTTTCCGCACCATGGACGGGTCGGTGAGGCCGTCCAGGTAAAGAACGCAAACCCGCGTCTTGGAGATGCGGCCCACCTGGAAATTTTTCACCCGTAGCTTGTCGGTGGCCAGCCGTCGCCGGATCAAGGCCAGATTGACTTCCGCCGACTCCACGAAGCCTTCCTTGGGGGCCAGCAGGGCTACCTCGGTGGTGGGCTCCCCCACCTGCCGGGTGGGCATGGACATCTCCCGGACGATGTAGGCATCGTCCTTGCCCTGGGCCAGCAGCACCACAGCGCCGGCGAGGATGTTTTTCACGATCTCCTGGGGATCCCGGCTGGGCCGGCCGTGCTCCAGCCACACGCGCCGGTCCACGGGCATGGTGCTCTTCCTGCCGGTGGCGGCGAAGGCCATGGAGCCTTCATAGAGGGGCTGGTAAACGTCTTGGATGATGCGGTCCGTTTCCACCAGGGGCTTCAGGTAGACGGCGGTGAGGGGCAGTTCTCCCGGCTGCCCCGGCAGTTCATCCACATGGAAATCGTCGCTGTCCAGGGTGGTTTGGAGAAAGCGGACCAGGTGAACGGCCCACTGCTCGCTGGGCAAATCCACCAGGGCTTGGTCGATTTGCTGCAGGAGGGATCGGGCTTGGTCGGCGGCGATGGCCTGGGGCGGCTCTATCCCTCGTTTAGCGACGGCATCGTCTCTGCTGGCCACGGTCGGCACCTCACCCGTTTCATGGTGAGGATGCCCCGTTCCGGCGGCCGTTAATCAAATTGGGCCTTCAGGGGCCGGCCGGGCCGGACGTCCCGGTGCAGCCCCTCTTCGTCCAGCACCACCTGGCCGTTGACCAGTACGTAATGGATGCCGGCGGAAAACTGGGCCGGCGCTTCCACCGTAGCCCTGTCCGCCACCGTATCGGGGTCGAAGATGACGATGTCGGCATCCATGCCTTCCTGGAGCCGGCCCTTGCGGGCCAGGGCGGGCACCCGGGCTTCAAACCGCTTGGCCGGCATCAAGGACATCTTCTCCAGGGCGTCCATGAGGGACAGGACCTTTTCTTCCCGCACGTACTTGCCCAGGAGCCGGGCGTAGTTGCCCGCTCCCCGGGGATGGTTGTTGCACCCGTCGGGCTTCCCCGGCGGGCCCGGCTCCAGGATGCCGTCGCTGCCCAGCATGACGAAATCGGCCTGGAGGGCCATGGGCAGTTCTTCCTCGGGCATGGCGTAGGCCACGGCCAGCACGCCCCCGGCCGCCCGGAGGCGGGCGAAGGATTCGGGCGTCAGCCGTTCCGTGGAGCAGACCAGCTGCAGGTCGCTGTAGTCGATCTGGAACCGCTCCTGCCAGCCGGGGGCGAAACGGGCGGAGCTCAGGTTGGTGGCCCAGTAGTGGTAGGAGTACACGTCGGCGGTGACGTCGATGCCTTCCCGGCGGGCCTCCGCCAGCAGGGCCAGGGATTCGGGCATGGAGAAGGTGCCCCCGGTGCTGTGGAGGTGGCCGATGTGGATGGCCGCCCCCGTTGCCCGGGCGTAGTCCAGCACTTCTTCCAAGGCGTCGAAGTTGTTGCCCCCGTCGCCGTACATGGTGGAGTAGCGCAGGTGGAAAATGGCGGGCACGCCGTAGCGGGCGGCCACTTCCACCAGGGCCAGCACTTCATCGGGCTGTTGGTTGGGGTAGTACTCCAGGCTGAAGGAGACGGCCATGGCGCCGCCTTCCAGGGCTCGCTCCGCCATGGCCACCAGCCGCTGGATCTGCTCCGGGGTGGCGGCGGCGTAGCGGTCCACGCCGATGGACCGGCGGGCCCCG
>DATGRI010000042.1 GCA_035303785.1 Sphingobacteriaceae bacterium | reverse complement strand
CCTTGCCCAGCAGTTTCTCGGCCAAAGTAAAGCTGGCCCCTACGGACAAGGCGGCGGCCAAGCTCAGCAAGTTCCCCTTCAGGTAGGGACCCGTCAAGCCTCCTTCAGCACCCGTCAACAAGTACACTCCCGCCAGGCTGATGGGCAGGGAAGCCCACTGCAGCTTGGTGGGCCGGCCCAGCCCCGCCAAGGGGGCCAGCAGGGCGGTGAACAAGGGGGAAGTGGAGATGATCAAGGTGGAGTTGCTGGCGGTGGTGTATTGGAGACCGATGCTGAACAGCAGTTGGTAGGCGCCGATGCCCACCAGGCCCACCAAGACGGTGCCCAGCCATTGGCTGCGGCCCACGGGCCACTGGCGGCGCAGGCGCCAGATGACCGGCACCAAGGCCAAGGAGGCCAGGGTGAAGCGCACCAGCAGGAAGGGCATAGGATCGATTTCCCGGTAGGCATCCTTGACGATGGCGTAGGAGCCGCCCCATATGGCGGCCACGGCCAGCATGGCCGAGTCGGCTGTAGTAAAGGATGTAGTATGTCGATCGCCGGTCACCGGCCGTTGACGGGGAAGGGACATAATCGGCCATTCGCCGCCGGAGGAGCATACCCTGCCCCATCCCTGCCCTCCGTGCCCGCGTTCCTTCCCTGCCGCCGCTCCGTCTGCTAGGAGCCCCGCAAGCCTTGGAGGAAGTTGATTTTCGTTTTCACAGTAAAGGTCAGTTGGGGGAGCATTGCCAGCCAACCGTCGGGAATGCGGCCGCTGGGGTTGTGGGCCCGGGCCTGCTGGCCCAAATCCAGGACGTCGATGCCGTCCGCGTACAGCTCAGTCAAGACGTTCTCCAGACGTTGGGCCAAGTAGGCCTCCACGTGGGCCCGCAAGCGGGGGCCCATGGGCGGGGCGAAGGTGTAGTCGACACCTTCCGCCAAGTAGGCCTGGCCTTCGATCGTTACCCGGACGGTGGTCTGGCCGGGGTTGTAACGCCCGGTGCGAATACGTATGCTCCGGAAGCGAATGGTCATGGGATCGTCAAAACCCGGCAGGGGCGGCACGATGATGTGGGTGGCCCCTGAGGAACGGATGGGGGCGATGAAGTGGGCCTGCTCACTGTCGATGGTGCGGACCAGTTTATCCCCCTGGAACAAGGCCAAGCCCTTTATTTCGGGGCCGATGGGGCCGGGAGCCACCAAGGCCGTCCATTCGAATTCCCACGGTGTGTGCACCAAGTCCATCAGGCGATAAAAAGGCAGGGTGTTGAGGGCGGCTTCCTCTCGGGTGCCGGCCGTCAAGGCCTTGGACAAATGGGCGCCGGGTGCGGAAGCTGCCAGCACCGTTCCCTGCAGCACGTCGCTGACGCGGCCGTCCACCACGACGGTCTCCACGTAGGCCGACACGTGGGGGTGGCGGCTTAAATAGTTGAGCACTCTGTACAAACCTTGTTGCGCCAGCTCGCTGCCGATGAGCAGCATGGTGGTGGAGCCGAGAAATATTTGCCCCGGCAACTGCCGGGAGATATTGCCCAAGGCGCCTGACACCGTAGGCCCGGTGGCTGAAACGACTACCGGTGTCAGTTGGGTTACGCCGCCACCGCCGCCCCCCCCGGCGCCGCCGGCGCGACTGGAAGTTTCGTTGGCGAAAAAGACCATGGTTACTGCCACTTGACCGTCTTCGGGCCCTACGTCCAAGCCGAGGCCACTGACCAAAATGCGCCGGTTGATGTCATTCACATCGGCACAGCCGGCCAGCAGGCCGGCGCAGCACATGATCACCAGGGCTGCTGCCAGCCCCTTTTGCCGTCGCCGCCGGGCACGGCCCTCAGGCCGGTTCATGGCCATCCTCCCCGACACCAGCGGGAACGCCCCGCAGTCTGGCCACCAACAGTAATAGCCACGGCCCCGCCACGCCCACGCCGTAGCCTAAACCCGACCATAGGTTGGTAAAGAACTCCATCAGGTCGGTGGTCATGGGTAAGCGGGAGAGCCACACGCCTAGAACGGCCAGGGGAACCACCAGCCAGCGAAAGGATTTGATGCCCAACACCCGGGCCCAAAGATAGGCGCTGAGGGTCAGGCTGGAAGCCACCACCACCCACGCGATAACCGTCCAGCCGATGATGGTCAGACTGACGGTGCTCAACAGGCCTACGGCGGAAAGATCCAGCAGGCTCAAGGCTTCGATGACGGGGAAATGAAAACGGGTCATTTGAAGGGTTTCCCGGGAAAAGGTAGTGTGGGGCAGCATCACCATCAGAGTGACCGCCAAGGCGGAAAGCATGGCCCCGGCCACGATGGAGCGGTGGAAGCGGCGGCTGGTGCCTACCATGCCGGCCATGGCCAGGGCCAAGATGAAGCCGCGAATCCCCAACGCAAAAGACCAGAAGTACCCTTCGGCCGCTCTTTCCCAGGGGATGCCCGTTAAGGGCAGCAGGCGATGCAGGTCGCCGGCGGTGTAGCTGAGGAGGGTTATGAGAAAGATGAACGGGGCCAGGGACCAAATCCATAGCTCCCCCACCCGGCCCACCACCTCGCTGCCGTACCAGGCCCCGTACATAGCCACGGCCCCCATGAATCCCGCGATCAACAGGGGGTCGGTGCGGGGCAGCTCCGTGCCGTTGACCAACTGGACGAAGGTGTTCAAGTTGCCCACGGGGCCCCACAAAAACATGTACAGGCCCAAGGCGAAAACGTACAGGCGGCCCAAGAGGGGGCCCATCACCTGTTGAGCCAGGCTGAAAACATCCTGCCGGGGGAAGCGCCGCAGGAGCGAGATGACCCCCAGGCTGCCCACCAAAGTCACCGCAACCTGGGCGAGGGCGGGCACCCACATGTGCCGGTTCCAGCGGGTGTGCAGGGCATCGAAGCCGAAGGGGGTCATGCAAAAAGATGTAAAGAAAACCAGTACGAACAACTGCCAGGAGGAGACGCGAAAGGGGCTGCCCATTACGAATCCATCCCGCCTTTGGCCATGCGTACCGGATCCTGGGGATGGAAAGTAGTAGGCCGGACCTGGCGCTGGGATTTGCCCTTGGTCCACACGTGATAGGTGACAAACTCCCGCCAGTGGAGGGGAGCCACCGCCGTCATGTAAGGGGTGCCCAAGGATTTGAGGGACGCCACGTGGATGCACACCCCCAAGATGCTGAGGGCGACCCCGTAAAGGCCCAGCACGCCGGACGTAATGGTAATGGGGTACTTGATGATGCGCACGGCGTAGGAAAAAGGCAAGTTGACCGCCAGCAAGGTGCCGATGGCGGTGATGGCCAAGACGACCACCACCAACTGGCTGGCCAACTGGGCCTGTACGGCGGCTTGCCCGATGATGAGACTGCCCACGATGGTGAGGGTTTGGCCGATGGAGGAAGGGGCCTGCTGGGTGGCCTCGATGACTACGTCCAAAACGAAATTGAACAGCAGCATTTCAAACAACACCGAGTAGGGCACCCCCGACCGGGATACGGCCACGTTGACCACCAGGTCCGGGGGCAGCACCTCGGGGCTGACCCCCAGGAGGGCCACATAAGCAGCGGGGGCAAAGGTGCCCAGCATCAGACCGGCGAACCGCAGCAGGTGGACCCAAGTGGAACTCACACTGCCGGCGATGAACACCTCCGAGTCCCGTTGCAATTCCGGCAAGGTGGTGGGCAGGACGAGGGTAAAGGGAGTGCCGTCCACCAAGATGCCGACCCGGCCTTCCACCAGGGCGGTGACTACCCGGTCGGTACGTTCGGTGCGCTCCCCCAAGGGGAAGGGGGTCATGGTGGCGCCTACCAAAATTTCTTCGATGTCGTTGGCGCCCCGCACATAGTCCACATCCATGCCCTCGATGCCGCGGCAAATTTTCCGCACGATGGATGGATCGGTGAGGCCGTCCAAATAAAGGACGCAAACCCGCGTCTTGGAAATGCGGCCCACCTTGAAATTTTTCACCCGCAGCTTTTCCGTCGCCAGCCGCCGCCGGATCAAGGCCAAATTGACTTCCGCCGACTCCACGAAACCTTCCTTGGGCGCCAGCAGGGCCACCTCGGTGGTAGGCTCGCCCACCTGCCGGGTGGGCATGGCCATCTCCCGGACGATGTAAGCGTCGTCTTTCCCCCTGGCCAAGAGAACTACGGCGCCGGTCAATAGGTCTTTCACGATCTCTTGCGGATCACTGGTGAACTGGCCGTGCTCCAGCCACGTGCGGCGGTCCACGGGGATGCCGGATTTGTTTCCGGCGGCGGCGAAGGTCATGGCGCCTTGGTATAAAGGTTGATAAACGTCTTGGATAATGCGGTCCGTTTCCACCAAAGGCTTCAGGTAGACGGCTGTGAGGGGCAGTTGTCCCGGGTGGCCGGGCAGTTGGTCCACATGCAAATCATCGCTGTCCAACGTGGTGTGGAGGAAGCGGATCATGTGCACATCCCACTGCGCGCCGCCGGCGGGCAGTTCCACCAGCACTTGGTCGATTTGTTGCAGGAGGGACCGGGCTTGGTCGGCGGCGATGGCCGGAGGCGGCTCTATTCCTCGGTTTGCGACGATACCTTCTGTGCTGGCCATAGTCGGCACCTCACCCGTTTCATGGTGAGGATGCCCCGATTAGGTGGCCATTAATCAAAGCGGGCCCGCAGCGGTCGACCGGGGCGCACATCCCGGTGGAGGCCGTCTTCATCCAATACCACCTGGCCGTTGACCAGGACGTAATGGATGCCGGCGGAAAAGCGGGCCGGCGCCTCCACCGTGGCCAAGTCCGTCACCGTGTCGGGGTCGAAGATGACGATGTCGGCATCCATGCCTTCCTGCAGGCGGCCTTTGCGGGCCAGGTCGGGCACCCGGGCCTCAAACCGCTGGGCCGGCAGCAACGACATTTTGGCCAGGGCGTCCATGAGGGACAAAGTTTTTTCTTCCCGCACGTACTTGCCCAGCAGCCGGGCGTAGTTGCCCGCTCCCCGGGGGTGGTTGTTGCAGCCGTCGGCCTTGCCCGGCGGGCCCGGCTCCAGGATGCCGTCGCTGCCCAGCATGACGAAGTCGGCCTGCAGGGCCATGGGCAGTTCTTCCTCGGGCATGGCGTAGGCCACGGCCAGCACGCCGCCCGCCGCCCGGTTGCGGGCGAAGGATTCGGCGGTCATGCGCTCGCTGGTGCAAACCAATTGCAGGTCGCTGTAGTCGATCTGGAAACGTTCCTGCCAGCCCGGGGCGAAGCGGGCGGAGCTGAGGTTGGTGGCCCAATAGTGGTATGAGTACACATCGGCGGTGACGTCGATGCCTTCCCGGCGGGCTTCTTCCAGCATGGCCAGAGATTCGGGCATGGAGAAGGTCCCGCCGGTGCTGTGGAGGTGGCCGATATGGATGGCCGCCCCCGTAGCCCGGGCATAGCCCAGCACTTCTTCCAGGGCGTCGAAATTGTTGCCCCCATCGCCGTACATGGTGGAATAGCGCACGTGGAAAATGGCGGGCACGCCGTAGCGGGCGGCCACTTCCACCAAGGCCAGCACTTCGTCGGGCTGCTGGTTGGGGTAGTACTCCAGGCTGAAGGAGACGGCCATGGCGCCGCCTTCCAGGGCTCGCTCCGCCATGGCCACCAGCCGCTGGATCTGCTCCGGGGTGGCGGCGGCGTAGCGGTCCACGCCGATGGACCGGCGGGCCCCG